>WGDE01000132.1 GCA_015493385.1 Phycisphaerae bacterium | reverse complement strand
GTATATAGTGGATTTATGACGATTACAATGAAGAATCTTTACTTTTTCTGTTCTTAATATTTTAATAAGTTCGAATAACACTTTAACATTGAATCTGTTAGAACTTTTCCCATCAGAAATGTAATAACATCGAACACCTTCATCCTCAAGAGGGTTCGGCAAGTCGCTACCTCTATTTAAATAGATGCATATTTGCTCAAATTGATCTTTATTGAGCATTCGCATATGATCAAAAAGATAGTAATTGGCATGACCTTGATATTCATGGAAAAGTCTAGCTACTTTGATTTTCACACTCGATTTCATTCACTGACCTACTTAATATGGCGGATTCAACTCATAAGTACAACTGAGTCAACCCCCGATTTATCAACCTGTTAATTTTTCTGTTTATAAAATACTTCATTTGACGTCAAAATAGCCAAGTGATTTTTGTGATGGTTATTCAGCTTGTCCAAGATATGCGGCACCTGCTTATCGGGAGATTTCGCATGTCGTTTCTTTCAGAAACATACTGGCGAATCAAGCCATTAGCTTTTTTTTCAATCCTATACTGCAAGTGCGCCTGCAACCGATTCATGACTCTCAAACTCTTTGCCATTGTCAACAGTTATGACCCGAAAATTAACATCTCATAGTCGTAATCATCTGAAGTGAACGTCACAATCGGTTTTTCTGTAGGCTTGGGCTTGCCATCTCTAACTTTAATAACTTTATAATCACCATCTTTAGCCTCTTTCCTATTAGCATAAAAGCTAATCCTAGAATCTTCTACGCAAACAGAGGCATCAGAACTTGTGTTATCAGCTAGCCACTTGGCAGCCTCAAGATAAAGTTTCTTTTCTACATGCACCGGACGAAACAGCCTTATTGAGCAAATAGAAATTCCAATCAATGTAATTATTACAATCCCCTTGGAAATATCATCAACAGATGGCTTCGTTTTAGAAGTCCAGTAAGCAATTCTTTCAATTCCAAGTGGAATGAATAATGCTACAATCACAAATATTGGCATCGTATGCCTTATGGACATATACTCGTATTTACTATATAGCCAAAATAAAATCGCAATGTTTAAAAATAAGGCTGCGCCAATAATAAATCTATCCGAATCCGCTTTATTTCTGCTTCTCATCCATATAACAAGACCGATCACCGCACTTGGTAAAAAGTAGTACATGTAGGTTCTTGCGGAGTTATCAATGAATTTTTTTGTTGCCTTCGCTATCTTTTCTGGTGCGATTGATGCATGATACTGTGCATTATCGACCTTGACGGCAAACTCACCAACATGTTTTTTGGGGAATATTGCGCCTTTAAAATGCATGTATGGTCCTGCAAAAATAGCAAAACCAACAACCATAGCTAACCCTGCAAAAATTATCTTAGAGATAGGTATCTCACGCTTGGAATAAAAAAATTGCATCACTAACCATAGCCCACTAACAGCTATCACCTGTGCACACTCAGGTCGTATTAGGTAACCAGCTCCAGCCGTTAAGCCTGCAAGGGCAAAAAAACGAACCCGTTTCTTGGTAGCACCGATCATTGCAAACATATATGCTGCTAAAAGAAAGAAAAGATGTGGCCAGTCACTAAGACAATCGCTGCCATAGTGAGCAAGCTCAGGCAGAAAAATTAAGATAAGAGTTGCAATAAAAGATTTGAATTTATCTTTCAATAAGTTAAATGCTAAAGAATAAAAAACTGCTATGCCAAGCAATCGAAATAGTAAAGCGACAGCTTGACCGCTGTATATCCAGCTCGAAGTAGAATTGTCATCAAATATCTTTGATGTAATTCTTTGGCATACCGCTATCATAACAGGAAATCCAGGATGCTGATCATTTTCTAGCATAGGCTTTTTTGCGTCCACTGAAATATGCTGCGCATAGTGAATAAAGGTCACTCCATCTTTTGCTATCATTACAGCAGTAAATATGTGATAGAGACCTATCAGTAGAGTGATCATTATAAGAATAGAAAGATTACGTTTGTGATTATTTAAAAATACCAAACTTATTCTCCAAAATAGCAAATGATTTCTTTTTTACAGCTTGTCTAGCCAATCAATCTTTGTGATTTCAATAGGCATTTTCGCCTTTGAGTACCACAAAAGGCGTTCTAAGTAAAATGAAAATGTCCAATGCAAAAGACCAATTTTTAACATAGTAAAGATCATAGGCAAGTCTCTTTCTAAGTGAAGTATCGCCGCGCAAACCATGTATCTGCGCCCAACCTGTCATTCCAGCCTTGACATGGTGCCTTAGCATGTACCGGCGAAATTCACCCGAAAAATCCTCTACAAAACAAGATTGCTCTGGACGAGGACCAACCAGACTCATATCACCTTTTAAAACATTAAAAAGCTGAGGCAATTCATCAATACTTGTTGTACGAATAAATGCACCTATCTTCGTTCTGCGTGGGTCGTTAGATATCGTCCAGCCTGGTTTGTTGGCTGAGTCAACCATTGATCTGAACTTAAATATGTTAAACTCTCTTCCATCAAGCCCTACTCTTTTTTGCTTGTAAAGAATTGGACCTTTGCTTGTCAGTTTAACTGCAATCGCAATAATGAGCATAGGTAAAGCAAGAAGGGTTATTAGAATAAGCGAGGCTACAATATCAAATAACTGTTTTATTAGTATATTGTAACCGCTAAGAGGCGAGTCTGATGCAGAAAAGAGCACCTGAGATCCGATAGCCAACACTTCTGGGTTACTAATTGAGAGTAAATTTCCCCAATCTGGCACAATTCTAACCTTAACCCCTGAAAGTTGCAATCTTTCAAGAACTGAATACGCCCTTTGAGCATCATCACCGCTTCTGGCTAAATAGACTTCATCAACTCCATTTTGAGAAAGTAAATTTGGCAGTTTCTCCACAGGCCCTACAACAGGAACACCTTTGATTTTAGTTCCAATGATCTCTTCATTATCGTCAACAAGCCAAACACATTCCATTCCTGCCCAGCTCATACGACGCAAATCATCAAGAAGCCTTTGTGCTTTTACTCCAGTACCGATTATAGCACAGTAACGAACATTACAACCTTTGGATCGTATAAACCGCAGTGCCATTCGTAGCAGTAGATGAGTAAGCATCGTGGAAAAGCATAAAAGCAAACCAAATGATGCTATCAAAATTCTTGAGTAGGGGCTAGCAGATTGTATGTAATAGAAGAATGCCATAACCATCAATGTTGCTATAAACGAAGCCTTGACTATATCGACAAGGTCGCGTCCGCTACTTACCATCCTTCTTACTCTATAGAGACCAGCAAACATTGCAGCTAGATAACATAAACCTACTACAGGAATTAGATATTTAATATGATTACTAAATTTAGGTATCGCGGTAGATGAAGACACAAATGGGGCATAGAAGCGTAGCCAATACACAGCTAACCAACTTGCACTGAAATTCAAGACATCCACAATACTACGTATAATAGAAATATATACCGCATATGTTTTTAACAATTTTATAAACCTCTACTCTAAAAGATAGGTTCCCCTTAGACTTTTAACCGCATTTTATACGCAGGTATCTCAATGTCAACCGCAAAGAAGATATCTCATCAAAGGATTTCAACATCTTTCATTGCTTAGCCTTTAGAGCTTGCTATTCAAAGCCCAATGAGACTAACCAGGAGCCTCTCTAGCATCAAGAACAATGTGTCAATAAAGACAGACAAAGCGTAACGTCTGGTAAGCCATGAACGTAAACAGGTTGATTCTTTGCCTAAATACTTCTAGTTTGACAGAATGTATATTTTAAGTTAGCCTGTGTATTTGCAGAGCAAATCAACAGGTGCTGTAGTAGCTTGAACATAGAAAAAGAAATCATGACGTTAAATATGCAAGACATCATAGTTCTCGGAAGATTGCAGATAAATTGACACAACCATTTCGGAATGGTAGTAAGTTTATGACCACAAATATTACACAACCTCTAGTCTCAATTGTTACGATCTGCTATAATTGCGCAGATACGATTGAGAAGACTATTGAGAGTGTCATCTCACAGAGTTATAGCAATATTGAATATATCATCGTTGATGGTGGTTCTACAGACGGCACTCTAGATATAAT
>WGDE01000131.1 GCA_015493385.1 Phycisphaerae bacterium | reverse complement strand
GTATATGACAACATTTAGAAAACTACCAATACAAATGCCGACCATAAAGGTAAATAAACCTAAAACCTCTAAGAGTGTCAAAGCAAGTCTCCTTCCGTGAGCATACTCAAACAAATTGCTTAAATAGTGACAAACTCCAAAAACGGGCCATCCTTGGCCCAAACAAGCTTGTTTTTATAAAGGGGATGCCTTTATAAAGGCACCCCCTAAGGAATCCATGTCTTACTTTTTAGTTGTTTTTTTCTTTGAACTCTTTTTTGACTTCTTCGCTTTGCTAGCTGGCTTTGCGCCATTAACAACACCGTTGACCTTCATAGGTAAGCCAAATAATCTAATGAATCCGATTGCGTCTGTCTGGTCATACTCAGCACCCATCTCAAAGCTAGCAAGCTCATCACTGTAGAGGCTATTTGGACTTTTAACTCCAACAGCAATCGCCCTACCTTTGAAGAGTTTCATACGCACGGTACCAGTAACATTTTTCTGAGTTGAGTCAATAAACGCATCAAGCGCCTCACGTACCGGACAGAACCACTGACCATTGTAAACAACATCAGCATACTTAAGAGCAACCTGTTTCTTGTAGTGATAGGTCTCTCTATCAAGAGTAAGAGTCTCAAGTGCTTCATGGGCAGCCATCAAAATTGACCCGCCTGGAGTCTCGTACACGCCGCGGCTCTTCATGCCTACAAGACGATTCTCAACCAAATCAACCTGACCAACTCCATGCTTTCCACCGATTTCGTTTAGTGTCTCAAGCAACCTAACCGACGCGACAACTCTGCCATTAATCTTTCTTGGAATACCACGTTCAAAGAAAATCTCAACATACTCAGGCTTTGCTGGAGTCTTTGAGACTGGTTTGCTCATAACAAAAACATTATCTTTTGGCTCGTTCCAAGGATTCTCAAGGTCTGCGCCTTCATGGCTAATATGCCAGATATTTCTATCACGAGAATAAATCTTCTTCTTTGTCTGATCGATTGGAATGTTGTGTTTCTTAGCATAATCAATCGCCGCCTCACGGCTTGTGAGCTCAAAATTGTTATCTTTCCAAGGAGCTATAATTCTAAGGCTTGGATCTAGAGACATATAGGTAAGCTCAAAACGAACTTGATCGTTACCCTTGCCAGTCGCTCCATGCGCGACAGCAGTAGCTCCAACCTTTTGAGCAATCTCAACCTGACGCTTAGCAATTAGTGGCCTCGCGATACTTGTTCCAAGCAGATATCCATTCTCGTAGATTGCGCCGCTCTTTAGCAGTGGCCAAACATAATCTTCGACAAACTCCTTGCGCAGATCGTCAACATAACAGCTAACAGCACCAGTAGCCATTGCCTTCTTCTTGATACCCTTTAGCTCATCGCCTTGACCAAGTTCTGCTGCATAGCAAACAACATCGTAGCCATAAGTTTCTTTAAGCCACGGTAAGATAACGCTTGTATCTAAACCACCGCTATACGCCAGAACAATCTTCTCAGCCTTTTTAGCCATTTTTATTACTCCAATATCTAAAATATTTTGTATATCAATTCACGACTCAAAATTATATCTCAAAAAAACATCAAAGCCAATCAAAAACCGTTTTTCTCATAATCTCAGCGTCACCTTTTTCACCGGTAAAATGAATAAACTGCTCCATAGCCTGCGCAACAAACATATCAACTCCACTAACGGTCTTTGCGCCAACGGCTTTAGCATTGCCCAAGAGCTTAGTTTCAACGGGATTATAGACAGTATCGAAAACTACCATATCGCTGGTAATATTCTCTATTGAAACGACAGAATCGCCAACGTTTGGACTCATTCCAACGCTTGTGCAATTTACAATCAAATCGGGATTCCAATCATCAGAGCCGATTTTTTCCAGCGGCGCGGCTTTAGCTCCAAACTCGCGTGCAAGCTTTTCACATCGGGCAATAGTTCGATTGTAAATTGTGACATGACAACCCCTATCGCGCAGACCAGCAATAATAGCTCGCGCAACACCACCAGCTCCAATAACCGCAGCATTCTTACCTCTAAACCAATCTACCGAGCCACCAACAGCCGCCGCAATCGCATCCATTGCCCCTTTGTAGTCTGTATTAAAACCGCTAGCATTAGAAGCTTCGCTGATAGTTATTGTATTTATAGAACCAATCTCAAGCGCTAAAGACTCAAGCTCTTGCCCTTTATTTTTGAGGTAGTCCAGAGTGTTCTCTTTATGTGGCAAGCTAACACTAAAGCCTTTAAAGCCCAGCCAAGGGCGATCTCTTAGCATATCCATAAACTCGTTAAATTCTAGGCTGTCTCCTTCAAGAAGTATCGGCAAATAGAGCTTATTCATACCTGCCTTTTTAAAACAGGCATTGTGAATAGCCGGACTCATTGAGTGCCCTACTGGCGCAGCAATAATTCCGTAGAGCTGAGTATCCTTATCGATTAAATCGTAGCGATAGAGGTTCTTCATTGTAGAGATACTAATCTGACCGCTAGCCGTTTGGCAGTCGTCGTCTAGAGATGCAAATGTAAACTCTGCTCCAAATTTCTTAGCCAAGACCCTTGTGATCAGGCCAGCCTGCGACATACATAAAACCACCAGCTTAGAATCGTTTTCTCGGTAAAGGTCAAAACACTCAAAACAATCATTGATATGGTTGGCCTTATAAACAATCTTCACTACCGCATGTGAACAGATTGAGACAATACTCTCGTAAACCATGCGCAAATCAGTAAACGGAGACTCAAAGTTATGAATAGATAGAATCAGCTTTGTAAAACCATTCTCTTCTAAAGCCGCCTCTATCTCTGTGGAAAATTCATGCCTCTTGTAATTGATGTATTCACAATCGACATAGTCTGCGCCGAGTTTTATCGCTTCTGTGAGTATTTGCAGTCTCAGAGATTCTTCGAGATTATTTTGACCACCCTCACGGGCATCTCTGCATGTTACGATTATAGGTAGCTCAAGCGTTTTTAGAAACTCAAACGCCTCTTTAAACATCTCAAGGTCTAGCCCTACAAGATAATCACTGCGCAGCTCAAGCATCTCTGCGCCAAGAGAGAGGGCTTTTGTTGCCTGCACCTTCAATTCTTCAATATTGTCTGCTGAAATTGGTACGGTTAAATAAGTCATAGGATAGAGATTAGCCTTGAGTCGGGAGAATTTCAAGCAGAAAGTCTTACAAGAAAAGACGCTAGAGTTAAAATACTCTAGCGCCTCAATGATTATTTATCTGTTGCCACTCTTGGCAAGTCTTCTCTATCTACGCAGCCGTTTTAGCTTTCAAGGGTCTCTTAAGCTGTTACCGAAAACTTATGCGACAAGATTCTACCCTGACCGCCCTCGATAGCCCAGTGAATCGCTAAGAATTCATCGTTACCAAGCGGCATAATGCTAGGCTGGCCAAACTTGAGATTTGCACCCATATCCTTCAAGGAGCTGATTTTGGAAGATTCGCTCTTGTCCCAAACATTCTTAGACGTGAGTTCTTTCCACTCATTATTAGACAAATCGACAATCTTAACGTAAAGCCCAACTTCGCCTTCACGGTAAGAGTGAACGCTAAGTGCGAGATTATCTTTGTAGCTTATCAGGTTTGAAGCTTGAGCTGGCACTTTAGTATCAATAGGCTCTTGCCAAGTTTTTCCATTATCATCTGAGAAGATAACCGCATTGGTCAAGCTCTTTCCAAGCACCTCGTTGAGTCGCCATATAATAACAGCAATCACTCCGTTTGGCATCTGGCAAAGCCTAGTTTCAAAAGGAGAGACGTCTTTTTGCATAAAACACGAACCTTCATTCTTCCAAGATTTACCATTATCACAGCTGCGCAGCAAATACAAAGAATAGTCGGCTGGATTTGATTCGCTCCAAACGCCAAAACGCGCACCTGTAGCAAGGAGGTCGCCATTGGCTAGCTGTATACATTGTCCTGAAGTTTCCAGAAGACCAAGATCATCATCTAATAGTAGCTCTGGGCGAGACCAGCTCTTGCCAGCATCTTTTGAGAAGGAGATATAGTTCTTACCGCCAAGAGGAGTATCCAATACAGGCTCAAGGAAAGATTTAGGCTCATCACGGTCTATGCCGTAACCAACAGCGACAAGATCGCCATTGGCTAGCAAAGTAGGTTTCATAGAGCCTAACCCAATCTCAAAGTCGCCGAATACAGGCTCAGGCTTACTCCAGCTTGCCCCCATATCCTTTGATATGCTACTACAAATCACCATCTTAGCTTCAAACGCCTCTCCTACCGAGAATAAAGTAAGAAGCTCACCTGACGGCAACTTTTCAATTCCAGGAAAATAACCATGCCTACTCATCAACTGTGGATAAGGATTTTCATAAACAACATTATGTTCTAATACATTAATATTCAATTTAACACTCCAGTAATTTAATCAATATTGCAACAAACCCTAGTAAGCGAAAACCGCTCACATAAACTATCAGACCACGAATACAATATTGACCAATAAAAGTCAAAACAAAACCTAACGGATTTAACGCTAAAAGCGCAAATGAAAAGAAATAAAGGCGTCTATTTATTTTGCCATTTCACGGGATTATCAATAATATATTTC
>WGDE01000130.1 GCA_015493385.1 Phycisphaerae bacterium | reverse complement strand
ATCTTGGAGTCTGCGCATATCTACGCTCATATCGACAATTTTTTTGTTTGTGTTCTGAACGTTTGAGAGTTCTGAAGTTATATCCTTTATAAGTTTTTGATTTATCTCAAGAGTCTTTGTGATAGAGTCGTTGTTTGAGTTTAGAGTTTTCTCCGTACTCTCTCGCAGCTTTTCCTCATTGTCTTTTATTTGTTCAAGCTGTTTGGTTAGTACCTCAACATTAGCAGTCTGGGCGGCTAGTTGTGAGCGTTGGTTAGACATATTTGTTGCGAAGGTTGCGATTAGCCAACCCAATAGTGCTAGAATTCCAACAAGAAGAACGCATATTACTATTACAATGATTAACATCACTTCTCCCTAGAAGATAAAACTTCCTGCGCTTTATTGTAGTGACGAACTAGATACTCTTTCTCTGGCCCGCCTAGATGCTGCCAAGGCAAGGTCTCATCGAGGCTGTAGCTTCTCTGGGCAAGGGCATTCATATCAAGATTATTGTCTGCAAATGCTTTTTGCCATATTTCAAAATTGAAAGCCTCGCTCCATAAATCAAACTTTGCGCCAGCATAATAAGCGTCCTCTATAACTTTGCCTAAGCGCCTATCACCTCTGGCGATTATGGTCTCAAGTAGGCTCTGTTCTAGTTTGTGGAAATTAAACTTTACACATTTTGCCTTAAGCTCTCGTTTGCGCGTGAGGATAGTCTTTTTGACTTCTAGGAAATATTCCTGACTTCTTTGACCATACCAGCCCATTGGGGTGTGAGGTTTTGGGATTAACCAGCTAACTGCGGCTGTAACGCTAGCGAGCTGACCAGTTACTTCTTTGCGCAGCTTGGCAACATCGTAGGCTAAGTCTACAATCGCTTTAATATCCTCTAGAGTTTCTCCTGGAAATCCTGCCATAAAATACAGCTTAACCCTTTGGAAGCCCGCCTCGTATGCGGCTCTGATTGCCTTGAAGAGATTTTTGTTTGTTACAGGTTTATTCATCATAACTCGCAGCGACTCACTAGCAGACTCAACCGCTATGGTAAGGCCGCTCTTTCGCACGGATGTTGCCATTTTAGGAACAAGCTCAAGTTGCTTATCAACGCGCAGGCTAGGAAGAGAGATGCCTACATTACGAGGCTTGAAATATTCGTTTAGTTTGTCTATAAGTTCGCTAAGCCACGGATAGTCGCTAGTGGAGAGGCTAAGAAGTGAGACCGTATCAAACGCAGTGGCTTCGTAGTTTTTGATGGCAGTCTCTACAATGTTATCAACCGATCTGTATCTAAGTGGTCTGCGGCAATAGCTTGCCTGGCAAAATCTGCAACTGCCAGGGCAACCACGCATAACCTCAATACTAACCCTCTCATGTATCGCTTCGGTGAATGGCACTATTGGCTTTTCGGGAACTGGAGCATTATCAAAATCTTTAACTACGGCAGTTTTGAATTTGGTGCGCAGATCTGGGTATTTCGAAGTAAAGGATTTAATTTTGTCTCCGTCATACTCAAATTCGTATAGACTTGGAACATAAGCCCATTCAAATCTTCGCGCAACATCTAAGAGGATTTCCTCTCTAGTTGAATCGTTTTGTTTGTGTAAGCGCAAGCACTCAAGCAGCTCAACTGCGATTTCCTCGCCTTCACCGAGCAGGAAGATGTCTATAAAATCTGCGATTGGTTCTGCGCAGTTTGAAAATTGCCCGCCAGCGATAACCAATGGATCGCTTTCTTTTCTCTGCTTGCTTCTAAGCGGTATGCCAGCAAGGTCTAGGGTTAAGAGAATATTTGTTGGGCAAAGCTCTGTTGAGAGGCTAAAGCCTAGAATGTCAAAGTCGCTAACCTTGGCGAAAGATTCTAGAGTGTAGAGTGGGAGTTTTTTCTCACGCATTATCTCTTGAGCATCTATCCAAGGAGTGAAGACCCTCTCTGCGCAGGCGAAATTCAAGGAGTTGACCACGTGATATATAATGCCGAGCCCTGTGTTGCTCATTCCTATCTCATAGGTGTCTGGAAAGCACAGGGCCACCCTGAGTTGCATTTGTGAGAGGTCTTTAGTTATCTGATTGACTTCGCCGCCTATATATCTGCCCGGCATCCGTACTAGTGGTAGAAATTTTTTCTCTACATCTTCTCTTAGTATTGTTATGTTAGCTTTATTCATGCCGATATTTTAAGGCAAAAATATAAAAAGAAAAGACAAAAGGTTTCAATAGTGTATATAATTAATCTAGCTTAATGGGAGCCCAATTTGACATTAACCTATTTAGAAAGTGATAGCGTATGAAAGAAAAAAAGATGGCAATCGCGGTTGTTGCAGCCTTAGTGATAATCTTTGCGCTGAGGATTTGGTTTACGGTTGCGCATGGCTGTGGCAGTATAAAATGCGACAATCAGTTGGCTACGCAGAATTTAATCACGCTGCGCAGCGGCGTTTTGGAGAAAATGGGGACATTGGTTCGGATTACCGTTGTTGCAAAGAATAAGAAGATTGCGCAGGAATCTATTCTAGCGGCTTCTGACGAGATAGACAGATTGCAAAATATTTTTGATTGGCGCATTGAGGATTCAGAGCTTTCCAGAATCAACAATGAAGCATACTCTAAAGAAATATCGGTAAGTGACGAGATGTTTGAGGTGCTCTCCTTTTCCCTGAAGGTTAGTGCAAAGAGTGAAGGGCTTTTCGATATCACTGTAGGGCCTATCATTGATTTATGGAAAGAGGCTGCGCAAAGCGGAGTAAAACCAACACAGAAGCAGATTCAAGCGGCGAAAGAGAAGACAGGCTATAAGAAAGTTGTGCTTGATGATAAAAATAAGACAATCAAATTATTGAGAGATGGTATGCGGCTAGACCTTGGTGCAGTCGCGAAGGGATATGCGATTGATAGGGCAATTGAAGCAATAAAGCAAAGCGGTGCAGTTGGTGCATTGGTTGATATTGGAGGCGATATGAGATGTTTTGGGAAGGCGCCAGAGGAAAAGAAGAAATGGGTCATTGGATTGCAGGACCCAAGAAATATGGATGCGCAAAGCCAAGAAGGAAATATTTTAATGAGATTAGATTTATCTGATAGAGCTATTGCGACAAGTGGCGACTATCGTCGCTATTTGGTTATCGATGGAGAGCATTATAGTCATATTGTAAATCCAAAGGCTGGCTCGTCTGCGTATGGCTTATCGAGTGTTAGTGTCATCTCTGAGAGTGCGATGGAATCTGATGCATTAGCAACTGCCGTTACCGTAATGGGTTTTAAGAAAGGATTAGAGCTGATAGAGTCAATTGGCGCTGTTGAGTGTATTTTGATATCTGACAAACCAGAATTTAAGCTTGTTAAGAGTAGCGGTCTTGACAGGCTCGTACTAAAGAAATAAATGGTTTGCTATTAGATAGAACTGCCATTAAACAAAGAAAGCCTCCAAACTCTGGAGGCTTTTTTTGTTTCTTAAATTAGAGCTACTCTAGATTAAGCTTCTTCGTTAGCTTTTGTTTTTTGTAAGTCTTTAAGCGTTGCATCAGGATTTTTTCCTCTAAAGACGATTACCTTCGTTGGGCATTTTTCTGCTGCTGCTAGAGCAGACTCATCAGCCTTGTATTTATCGTAATCAATCTGAGCAAGATTCCCATTCATCTCAAACATATCGCTCTTTTTAGTACACATCTTACATGCAATACAGCCACTATTGCACATTCCTCTTGTATCTTTTCCAAGCTCTTGGCTCTTACATGCCACAGTGAGCATATCATCCTGAGCAAATGGTACTAGTTCTATTATAGATCTTGGACATGCCTTGACACATGCAGTACAACCGGTACATTTATCGTAGTCAATAACAGCTAAGCCATCAATAATTTGAAGAGCTCCGAACTGACAGGCATCAACACAGTCTCCAAAACCAAGGCAACCGTATTTGCAGGCCTTAACATTTGGGAGGGCATTAGCTGAAGTACAGCTTGTGATGCCTGCATATCTAGCGTGAAACTTAGAGTCTTCAGTGTGAGAGTTACACTTGACAACTGGAAGAAGTTTGGCGCCTGAGCCGCTGACTTGAAGGTTGAGTATTTCTGCGATTTTATCACAGACATCTGATCCGCCAGGGGCGCATTTTCCGATTAATTCTGGATCGGCAGAAACTGCCTTTGCATAAGATCCACAACCGGCAAAACCGCAAGCACCGCAGTCAATTCCGGGTAGAGATTCTGTGATGGCCTCAACTTTTGGGTCTACTTCAACTTTTAACTTTATGCTAGCAATTAGCAGAACTACCGCGAAAACTAAAGCGAGCCCTACCATTGCCAAACCTGCAGGCAGTGCGTTTATTATTATTTGTGTTATACTTGCTAGGATCATATTATTCCTTTTTCGCTTATTCTAAGTTATTTAATCATTCCTTCGAAACCCATAAATGCCATAGATAACAATCCAGCCGTTATGAGGGTTATTGGTGCTCCCTTTAGTGCTTCTGGGACATTTGCAAGCTGAAGGTTTTCGCGAATTCCAGCCATAATACATATTGCCATAGTAAAGCCAATTCCTGCACCAAAGCTTAGAACAACAGCTTCAACTATATTGTCAACCTTCCATAGGTTTAGGAAAAGACATAAACCAAGGATTGCGCAGTTTGTCGTGATAAGTGCAAGGAAGATTCCAAAGCTCTCGTATAGCGTGGGGAAGAACTTTCTAACATACATCTCAACAAGTTGCACGGCACCTGCGATAACTAAGATAAAGCAGACGTATCGTAATATGTCAAGGTTGTTTGGAATAAGCAGTGCGTGGTCAATTAGCCATGTTAGTGTTCCACTTAGAGTGATTACAAATGTTACTGCTAGTCCCATACCAAATGCCATGTCAATTCTGCCAGAGACACCTAGGTATGGACAAATTCCTAAGAATTTTGAGAAGACTAAGTTGTTGACAAAAACGATTGAGAGGAAACCCAATACTAAAGTTGTTAATGTATCCATATTATTTTTCCTGTTTTAAAAGACAGCTATAATTTTTTAAGCTGTTTTCTTGTTAATCATATTTACGAGCCCAAGTATCAGACCTAAAGTTACAAACGCCCCAACCGGTAGAGCGAATGCAAACATAGGGATAAACCCATCAGGCATTCCACCAGTTAGGTACCAATTTTCAGAGATGGCAGGAAGGATTTGTTTTCCAAATACAGCGCCTGTTGAGAGTATCTCTCTAATAGCCCCAAGCATACACAGGGTTATAGTGAAGCCAAATCCCATTCCAATCGCATCAATTATCGATATGAACAAACCGTTCTTGCTTGCGCATGCCTCTGCTCGGCATATGATGATACAGTTAACAATGATAAGTGGAATGTATGGTCCGAGCTTATCACTCATAGCAGGTAAAAAGGCCTTTAAATAAAGGTCTGCAATTGTAACAAATGTTGCTATCGTTAGAGTAAACATCAAGATTCGTAGGTGAGGCTTGAGTAGGTTTCTCATTAAGCTCACAACAATATTTGAGCAAAGAAGTACGAATGCTGTGCTAAGGCCCATTGTAAGCGCACTTTTAACATCGGATGTCACTGCCAATGTTGGACACATTCCAAGTAGTAATGCTAGCACTGGATTTTCTTTCCAGAGACCGGCTAAAAGAGTTGGTAGGGCTTTTGGAGAATCAGAGTTTGCCATTATTGCAAAAGTCCTTTCTGTGTCATTAGTTCTTTAACTTTATCAACATATTTATTGAATATATCTATAACAGCGGTACTGCTTATTGTTGCACCGCTTATTGCGATAATTTCGTCATCTATCTTTTTGGCATTACCTAGCTTTTTGAGCGTTAATTTCTTTGCGGGTGCACCAATGTATTGATCTCTATAGAAAGGTTTCTTGATTTTACTACCAAAGCCAGCTGTTTCGTTGCTAAATATGACTTTGTAACCAAGGAATTTCTTAAAGTCAGGGTCAACAGCAATCATCAAATCAATCCTGTCTGCATATCCAGCCCCAGAAGCGGTAAAAGCAAAACCGATTAGTTTATTGTTCTTGTCTAGAGCTTTAAAGATAGAGGTTTTCGCTGAGTCTTTATCGCTGAGTTTGATTGGCTGATTGTCTACAGCAATCTGAGTATTAGCTGTCGCTGGGATTAGGGCAACAATAGCATCCTGTATTTTGAGCTCTTTATTGGCCGCTACTTTAGGGCTCCAAGCAGCGTTTATGCCTGCTAGCAATAGCCCAAAGATAAATGCGCTAACCAAGAGCAACCAGCTCTCTTTGATAAATAATACGAGTGGGTTCGTTTTATGCGGCATTTGGAACTCCTCCAATTGGTGTTTTCTTACAGAGTCTATCAAGCAGTGGAGTGAATGCATTCATGACTAGAACAGCATACATTACTCCCTCAGGGTACGCCCCAACAGTTCTGATTAGCATTATTAAAACTCCAACGCCAATTCCAAATAGTGCTTGCGCCTTGGTTGTCATAGGGTTTGTTACTGGGTCTGTTGCAATGAAGAATGCACAGATTAGTAGCCCACCCGAGAACATCTGGAATAGAGGGTTTACATATACTTCCGGCTTGAAGAAGTGGAAGATTTCGGCAAATATAAAGGCGCTAGCCAAAACGGACACAGGGATAACCCAAGTTATCGTTCGTCTTAGGAGCATGTATATTCCGCCAAGTATTAATGCAAGAGAGCTTGTTTCTCCGAGGCAACCGCCAGTGTAGCCAATTAGTACGGCTTTTAGCTGTGAGTTGTTAAAGTTTTCCTTGATGATAGTTTCAGCCTGTGCGAGAGTCTTTGCCTTAATAGCATTCTTTGTCCAGGCTAGTGGAGTTGCCTCTGTTATTCCCTCAAGGCCTTGACCTTGATATTTTTCGGCAACTGTTGCTCCTTTTGGTCCAATCTGTGGGAGCTCAGGGTTGATGTTTGCCGGTACGGTCCAGGTTGTCATTGCCATTCCAAAACAGGCAGTTAGGAATGCCCTTCCAAGCATTGCAGGATTGAATGGGTTGTTTCCTAGACCACCAAAAACCATCTTTCCAATAGCTATTGAAAATACGCTACCAATAATTAGGAATGCTACAGGCAACATCGGTGGAACAGAAAAGGCAAGTATTATTGCAGTTAGAACAGCACTCAAATCTCCAATGCTAGATGGCTGTTTTCTGATTTTACAAATAAGCCACTCTGTAACAACGCAACTTATCACACAGGTAGCGACTACGATTACAGCCCTGAGTCTGAAAAAATAAGCCGCAGCCAAGAGGGCTGGCAAAAGGGCTATAATTACATCAAGCATAACCATACGCGTACTGATTGGTTTGCTAATGTGAGGCCCTGGCGATACAAATAGTTTATCTTTGGACATTTACGCTCAATCCTAAAAAATTATTTTCTGTTATTTCTGGCGTTCAAAATTTTGCCAGTCTTGATAAGACCTGTAATTTCAATGTTAGCAGGGCAAACATAGCTGCAGCAACCGCACTCCATGCAGGCACTCATGTTGAATCTGTTTGCTCTGTCTAAATCTCTAGCCCTAACCGAGCTTGCGATATCACAAGGGATTAGATTCTCAGGGCAAACTCCAACGCAGCGACCACACTTAATACAGTTTGTCTGCCTTGCTAGGTAGTTTGCCTTGCCTATTTCCTTCTTCGTTAATACTAGAATAGAACCGCTAGTTTTAGTTGTTGGAGTTTCCATATCGGCAATCGAGAATCCCATCATAGGGCCGCCGAGAACTACCTTTACAGCATCGTCAGTTAAACCACCACAATGATCTATCAAATCAGAAACGCTAGTTCCGATTGGGCAGTAGAAGTTGCCAGGATTCTTGATTCCCTTACCGCTAACAGTCAATGCGCGATGCGTTAATGCTTGCCCTAGCACAACTGCCTCGGCGGTTGCCGCAGCGGTTGCAACATTACAAACAAGCAGCCCAATCATTGGAGGGATAACACCAGTTGGGACAACTTTACCCATCACAGCGTTAATCAACTGTCGCTCACCACCCTGAGGGTACTTTGTCTTTAGAGTTACGACATCTATACTCTCAGAATCAGAGGTGCTACTTAGGACTTCTTTGATTGCGGCAATTGCCTTTGGTTTGTTGTTCTCAATGCCGATGTGAACCGTTTTACAACCAGACGCCTTTTGTATGAGCTTTACGCCAGCGATAAATTGTTTTGTCCATTCGAGCATAACGCGATAGTCGCAAGTGATGTAAGGCTCGCATTCACAAGCGTTTACAATCATCGTGTGCTTTGGCATCTTCTCGTTTGGGGCAACCTTAACATTTGTTGGGAAGCCTGCACCGCCCATACCAACAATTCCAGCCGTAGTGATTGCTTCTAAGATTTGCTCTTGTGAGTAATCTTGGAGATTGAAGCTCTCAAAGCTCTCTGGTTTTGGTAGTTTTGCGGTGTTATCTTCGCTAACATCAATAATCACCGCCAACTCACGACCGAGAACTGGATGGGAGCGGTTGGCAATATCCTTGACAACACCATCTACTGGAGAGTGAATTTTAGCGGAGACGAAAGCATCACTGTCTCCAATCACATCGCCAGCCTTAACTTCCTGTCTTTTGGCGACAGTCGGTTTACATGGCGCACCAATGTGCTGGCTCATTATAACCGCTAATTGCTTTGGCGATGGTCCTGGCTGTATAGAGATATTCTCTGTAAGCTCTTTTCCCTCTGGGGGGTGGACGCCGCCTTTAAATGTGAAGAGTCCTTTAATTTTGATTTCCTTCCGATTTTGGGTCTTTATTAAAGAAATTGTATATAGTCTTGGCTATCATCGCACAAACAAAAGCAACGGCAACCGAAATCAGCAAATTAACCACATCTTTTAATGCTCCTAGATTGGTATTTTTTTCTAGTATGTCACTAAAAAAAGCCATAGACGCCACAAAAATAGACAATGGCAGCAGAAATGCTATTATAACTCTAGCAGTTACTGAAGCGTCTTTGCTTTTTGTAACACTTTCATACACAGCCTTACAGTCGTGGTTGTGTGCGCAGTTTTTACAATTTTTATCCATTTGAGACATTTAAGCATCCATTATTACCGTATTATGACTAACAATAAACCCGCAGAGCAACTGCGCTGTGGTCATTGTTATAAGTGTCAAATAAACATAACCTTATAAGTGATTGGATATGTATTTTCAATGTTTTTTTCTGTCTGATCAGTGCAATTTACCAAGAACATTAAGGCTATTTATTATAGTTGCAACGCTATGGCGTTAAAAGTGGCCGCGCATTAGTAGTGTTGTTAGGTATATACCCACTAAGTTTAGTGTAAATATTTAAACTCTAGAGTCGTTTAATCTGACTTTAGTTTAAATGCGCAACAGAGATTTATTCTACCAGATTGGGCTGGAGTCTAGCGCGGCAATCTTGGATATTTTTTCAGGGGCCTCTGGCATTAGAGTTCTAAATGAGAGATAGGATGCCTCTATCATTGCGGCGGTTTTAAGCGATAAGTCTTTCTTAAGCAAGTAGTTGTGTTCTTTAGTTTGTGTTGATATTGCATCTGCTAAGTCGTCTAAGAGTAGGGCAATAAGCGTTCTAGAGTCGCTTGGTCCGGAAATCTCTTGGATTATATTGTCGTTGGAATCAGCAATGGTAAATCTTGCCTTAGTTGCTGTTATGCATTTATCAGGGCAATAGATTTTGAGGTATTCATTGGCAGGGCTTGTCACTCTAGAGGCTTCAAGGGTTCCTATTAGTCTATTGGAAAACTTCAAACTTAAAACGGCAGCGTCCTCTGTGA
>WGDE01000129.1 GCA_015493385.1 Phycisphaerae bacterium | reverse complement strand
CATCTTAAAAAAGGATTCGAGCCTCTAGGCTCGGAATTGCTGGAAGTAAGCCCACGGGCTTTTGGTAAGTTTGTCGCTACAGAAATAGCAACGACTATTCCCCAAGGCAAGCGCAGATGGTAGTTTATTTATGAATAGGATTGCATTGCTAGAAAAATGTTTTAGAATCAGAGATGTCAAAAGTTTATATATAACACATATGTAATGCTGTTTTGGAAGGTTGTTTAAATGCAGATAGATAGATTAAATACCAACATTAATGCTACCAATCACGTTAAGGTATCTCATAAAAAAGCGGCTAAACCCAGCGTTACCACCGACATTGATAAAAAAATCTCCGAATCTGCAATTCTTGATATAGTAACGAAGAGTCCAGTTAATACCGACAAGGTAAATAGAGCAAAAGAGCTACTTGAGTCAGGTGAATTGCTCTCATTCGAAAATATTCTCTCTACCACAAAAAATATAATTAAGTCGGGCTTCTAAGGATCCGATCCCTCTTTGGTTTATATTAAAATTTGTTAACCAAGCGTTAAAGAGGGTTATTATGGCTAAATCAATTATGTTGGTAGATGATTCTGCAACAATGCGTAAGATCATCATGCGTACAATCAGAGCGGCAGGGCTTTCACTCGGTGATATCCAAGAAGCTGGTGACGGAGGAGAAGCTCTTGAGAAAATCGGGCAGACTCCCGTAGATATCGTGCTTTGTGATGTCAATATGCCAGGTATGGGTGGTACTGAGTTTGTAGAAAAGCTCAGGTCAGACAGTTCCTACGACAGTACAAAGGTTATTATGGTCTCAACTGAGAGCGCAGATGATTTCATCTCTTCAGTGTTGGCATTAGGTGCTAATGGCTATATTAAAAAACCATTCACACCAGAGAGCATTCAACAGACATTAGAACCTTTCATGAGCTAATTAATTTAACTAAAAACTCTAAGGAGATGATTTCATGGTAGCAGATGTATGTTTTCATGATACGCTGATTGACTCAGCGTCAGAGGTGTTTGAGACAATGATGTTTATGGCTTTGGAGAAGATTTCTCCAGAAGAAGCTGAGATGGCAGAGGATACCTTGCTTAGCTCAATCACTTTTACTGGGGCCCTAGAGGGCTGCTTGGCAATATGTTGTGCATCACAAGACGCGAAGCTTATTGCGGCCAATATGCTTGGCATGGAACCTGAAGACGATATTAGCATGGAAGATATCTGTGATGCAATGGGCGAGGTGTCAAATATGGTTCTTGGTTCTATCAAGAAACGTATCGCTGACGCTGTTGGAGAGATTTCAGTGTCTATCCCTTGCACAGTCTCAGGCAAGATGCTTGATACTAGTCTTGGTGAGAAGTCAAATATGACGGAAGAGTTTGTTAATCTAGACGGTTCTCTCGTTAAGTTTCAACTCTTTTATAAAGACAATTAGTTGAGTGATAAATAAATGCCCCAGCTAGAATCACAAAAAAAAACAAAGATATTTTCTTTAACAGAGACTGTCCTTGAGGCCTTCTGTGACGATATCTCTTCAATGTTTGGAGTCAGTCTTGAATGTGAAGCGCTCCAGCAGCAGGAACAGGCTGATATTGAAGATTTACGGAAGAAATTTAGGAAGATTTCTGCTGCTTTTAGAGTCTCATCCAAAGGATTTCTCGATGGAGATTTTTGGGTGTTGCTTGACACGGTAGGACTCTTTGTCTTGTCGGGCGTATTCGTAATGTTGCCTGAGAAGGTTGTTGCTCAAAGGGCTAAGTCTGGAACTATCGAGGAAGCCAATAATATAGACGACGCTCTTGGTGAAGTCGGTAATCTATTGGTTGGCTCTTGGGATAGGGTTTACCGTGAAGAGCTTGATGGGCATGAGCATCTGCTACAAACGCACACAGCAGTTAATAAGGATTGGGCATCTCTACAGGAGACATTGGATATCTCTGATGAAAGCATCGGGTATCAGACATTCAAAATAGATGTCGGTTCATACGATCCAGTGAATATGACAATAGTGTATCCACAGAGTTTATTTGATGAATCTACTGCGGCTAATGAAGAATCTCAAGAAAGTGATGATCTAGCTAATTCTGCTACCGAGAACAGTAGCGAAGTGTCGCAAGAAACAACCCCAGATACTCAAATCGAAGAACCTGCTGAAAAAACAGAAGTAGCAGATAAAGAAGAGCCAAAAGAGACTGCTCAAACCGAAGAGTCTACGGAGCAGTCAGAGGAAGTAGTTAAAGAAGAACCACAAGCAGTTCCTGCTGATGTTGACAATTCTCAAGAAGAAAAACAACTTGAATCAAAAGATGAATCTCAAAATCAAGAAGACGAAGGTCAAGAATCTGAGCAAGATGAGACAGAAGAGAAAGTTGTTTCTAAGACTCCTTCAGATGAGCAAGAAGATTCTTCTTTGCAGGATGATATTCAAGCCAAAGCTGATGGTGAGATTGCTGATGATACAACGATAGAGCCAGAACCAGAATCTTCGGCTCAAGGGCCTGTTAGCCAAGCAATTAAAGAAATGGTTTCAGGTAATGATGCCAAACCATCAGGCTTGAAACTCAACGCCTCTGATATCATGATTAAAGATGTTGTTTGGGCTAGTAAAGAAGATTCTGTAGAAAAGATAATATCTTTGATGCAGAGTCGAGATACTGACTATGTCCTTATTGGTAGCGACCAAGTTGTTGAGGGTGTTGTTAGCGGGAGCGATATTAAAGGTGCGATAAGCCCATATTTGCAATCGATGTTTGCAAACTGGAAAAGACCTCAAGATATAGCCACTCTGCAAATTAAAGCAAAATGGATTATGTCCTGCGCAGTCAATACAGTAGCTTTGGACGCAAAGTTCTCTGCTGCTGCAAGATTGCTCTACGAAAAAGATTTAAATGTATTGCCTGTAACTGATAAGTCTGGTAAGGTTTGCGGCGTGATTACTAGCGATGAAGTAATGCGTATATTTATGTCCAATATTGGGATAGATGCAGACAGACCTATACGCAGAGCCCCGATATTGTAAACAATTTGGTCTTTTTTTGCATTGCATTGTGCAGGACAAGTGAGTAACTGGTTATAGGTTTCTGCGGTTCTTAGCCTTTAGTGTCTTTATCCTTGTGAGAATCGACGCTATCTTGTGATTCCTGCCTTTCTTGTCTGAATCTTTCCTCTTCTAATCTTTTCTCTACTTCTAGGGCGTAGTTCTTTTGCAACTCTGAAATTTCACGGCAGAAATCTGGGAAACTTCTAAGTACATACGCCTGCTCTTTACCCATCCTGTTTGAGGGGAGGGGTTTCGTGAAGTGACCGATGTATTGATTCTTACCTAAAGATTCATCGTAGCAATTTTTTACAATTATCTTTCTAGTTATTATTTCATCGTCTTGGAATTTCATCTCAAGCTCAAGAATCTCTCCAATAGGGATAGATTCATTCTTGTTCTCAAAAACAAACCTTATAGATTCTATGGATATGTCCAAGATTGATATTTTGTTGTTGAGGACAACAGGTGCTGCGCCGAATGGATAGAGCACTCTAAAGAGTTTTCTACGCTGCGATTCTCTACGGTCCTTCTCGCTCCTTCGATCTTCAACATCAATAGGGCAATCGTCTGTCTGGTCTTTCGATCTTCTGTCTTTTTTGCGTCTATCTACGTTTTTTGTTAGTTTATCTAAAAAGCCCACATTGCACCTTAAATATAATGGCAGATTCAACTCATTGTCGCACGCGTATTTTTAGCATATACCTTTTGGAATATTGATATAATAGTTATCAATTCTAGTCAAGACTTTTGTATATTGTTTGCTCATTTTTTTGTTTTATCATCTACTGAATCTAAGGATTATTCTGGAGTATACTAGGGAACTTATATTGCTACTAGAATATGAAAAGTCAAAGATCTTATTGAGATGGAAATCTATACCTAAAAAAAAGAGACAGCCCGATTGGTCTGTCTCTTTTTAATAATTGAAACTCGTATTAAATGAGTTTGCTCTAGAGTGAAGCAGGGTTCTCTAGAAGTTTTCTAACGTAATCTAGGAACTGTGCGGCATAAGCTCCGTTGGCAACCTTATGGTCAACAGATAGTGTCATCTTCATCTGCTTGCGGATAAGTATGTTCCCATTTTGCGGAACAAGTGTGTCTTTAATCCAACCTGTACCAAGAATACTGCACTGACCTGGTACAACGATAGGGATAAATGACTCAATACCAAACGCACCAAGATTGCTCAGAGTAATACAACCACCACTTAAATCGTCAGGTGAGATTTGACCACTCTTTGAGCGAGCGATTAAATCTTTGTTGTACTGGGCCACTTCGATTAAGGATTTCTTGTCTACATCTTTGCTCATAGGGGCAATCAGTCCGTCCTCGACTGCGATTGCTAAACCAACTGATATATTATCTGCAATCTTAATATCATCGCCAACAATTTGACCAGCCATGATTGGGAATTGTTTTACCGCAAGCCCAAGAGCTCTGATAATAAAATCGTTGAAAGAAACTTTGACAGGTGCAGTTTTGTTTAGTTTTGCTCTAAATGAGACTAGCTCTGTCATGTCAACAACGCTATTGAGATAGAAGCAAGGGATGTTTTGTTTTGACTCAACCATACGCTGAGCAACAACCTTTTGCATTCTTGTAAGAGCGACTTTGTCGCCAAGTTCATGCTCTGGCTGCGGCATCTCAATTGCAGTAGACTCATCTTGCGCAGGACTCGCAGCAGTTGATGCATAATTTCGAACGTCAACTTCTCTGATTCTAAGCGGATCTTTAGTTGCTTTAATATCTGCTATATTGACACCTAGCTCTTTTGCAATTGTCTTAGCTCTTGGAGAAGCAAAGATTTTCCCATTGCTAGAAGTGGCGGCTTTTGCGGCTACCGCTACTGGTGCTGGTTTAGCAACAGGAGTTGGTTTTGCAGGAGCAACTGGTTCTGGCTTTGCCTCTACTTTTGCGCTACTAGCAGTGTTTTTAAGAGAGTCAATATAGGCCTGTGTTATCTCAACGTCCGCCGGCGCAACAATTGCGACGGCAGCATCAACAGGAATAGTCTCGCCAGCTTTTACAAGGATTGCCTTAACAACGCCCTCGGCTGATGATTCCATCTCAAGAGTAGCTTTGTCTGTCTCAACTTCAAGAACAACATCGCCTTTAGCTATAGTCTTTCCAACTTCGGCTAGGACACTTACGATTGTTCCCTCTTCCATTGTCTGACCAAGCTGTGGAAGCTCAAGAACTTTCGCACCTTCAGGCGCCTGAATGCTTTGGCTCTCCGCTTCTGCGGTTGTGGCACCAGAGTCAGTGTCTGCGCCATTAGAAAGAAGTGAGTCTATGTAGTCTTGGGATACAACATCATCTTCTTTTCCAAAGATTGCAACCGGAGCATCTACAGGAATTGTGTCTCCAGATTTAACTAATAGCTTCTTTAAGATGCCTTCTTGAGTTGATTCCATCTCAAGAGTTGCCTTATCAGTTTCTACTTCAAGGATTACATCACCTTTGGCAATGCTATCTCCTTCCTTGACGAGTATATTGACAATGGTACCTTCTTCCATTGTCTGACCAAGTCGAGGTAGAGTTAGGACCTTAATAGTCTCTGATACTTCTGGCGTCTTAGCCTGCGCAGATGATTGCTCGTCTGCTGGGCTAGCGTCAGAAGAAGCTTCTATTACATCATCGATTTCTTCGTCTTCATCGCCAATTATTGCAACGATAGCGTCAACTTCCAAGGTCTCTCCTGGTTTGACTAGGATTTTCTTAATAAAGCCGTCAGCTGGAGATTCCATCTCAAGTGTAGCCTTATCAGTTTCGACCTCAAAGAGAACATCGCCTTTGCTCACTTGACTACCTTCTTCAACTAGGATAGAGACAAATGTTCCTTCTTCCATAGTTTGGCCAAGTTGTGGCAGTCTAACTTCTTTTGCCATTTTGCTATTTCCTCTGAGAAAGTAAATTTCATAAAAGTTTAATTAAGCAACGATATTTTTCGCCGCTGCGATAATAGAGTCAACACTTGGAATGCTTGCGAGCTCTAGTGGTTCACTCATTGGAGGAGGCACATCCTCTGCCGCTAAGTTAACAGGAGCTGCATCGAGATAATCGAAGCCAGTTCTACCGTCATCGAATGTGTATTCCATTAGCTGCCTTGTAACCTCAGCACCACTACCAGCCATACGGAAACCCTCACAAGCGGTAATCATTCGTCCGGTCTTACGTACTGAGTTTGCAACAGTATCAATGTCAAGAGGCTTTAAGCTGCGCAGGTCAATAACCTCAGCACTGATACCTTGCTTTTCGAGTTCTTTTGCGGCTTCAAGTGCAAACATAACCATTCTGCTGTATGTTACGATTGTAACATCGCTACCTTCTCTCTTAACATCTGCTTTGCCAAGAGGAATGATATAATCTTGGGTAGGAACTGCTCCAAGTTGACCGTATGTTGCTTTGTGTTCAATGAATACAACAGGGTTGTCGCTTTGGATAGCGGCTTTTAATAATCCCTTTGCATCGTATGGTGTTGAAGGCATTACGACGTATAGGCCTGGAATATGCATTAGCCAAGCTTCGAGGCTCTTAGAGTGGTGAGCGGCGATACATCTACCAACACCACCTTCGCTTCGTACAACCATAGGT
>WGDE01000128.1 GCA_015493385.1 Phycisphaerae bacterium | reverse complement strand
GTTAGTTCGCCAATGAAACGCTTGCGGCTTGCGCCGAGTAAGGTGAGGTAATCACTATTGGCAAATTTTTCTAGCGCTCGCATTAGCTCTAGATTGTGCTGTAGAGTTTTTCCAAAACCAATCCCTGGGTCGAGTATGATGTTACCCTTAGCAACCCCCGCCTCTTGCGCAGTTGCTGCTCTGTCTAGTAAATAGCCAAGCACCTCTTCAACAACATCACTATAGGCAGGACTATCCTGCATGTTTTCAGGAGTGCCCTGCATATGCATCAATACAATAGGAATATTTCTTTTTGCACAAAGGCTAAACATCTCTGGATCGCTACCTGCAGTAATATCGTTAACAATGGCTGCGCCAGCATCCAAGCAAGCTTTTGCAACGGTTGAGTCGTAAGTGTCGATACTTATTGGAATTTCGCGTACCGAGAGAATCTTTTCTATCAATGGAGCGGCTCTGTCTATCTGCTGCTGCGCAGAGACTCTAAGCGAACCAGGCCTTGAAGATTCTGGACCAATATCAATAATCTTTGCGCCTTCATCGGCCATCTTTATCGCCCGTTGGAGGGCCTTGTCAATATCTACAAATTCTCCACCGTCACTAAAGGAATCTGGAGTGACGTTGAGAATCCCCATAATGATTGGCTTGCGCGTGAAATCGATTTTTCTGTAACATTCTTTCATAAGAAACAGTTATAAATGCAAAAGTCAAAAGTTGCAACATTTGGATTGCAATAAGATTCCAATAGCCATAAAACAACCGCTCACCACAAACAGTAGAATAGTTAGCTTATTGGGGATAGTTACTCTAGAAGCAACCATAACGTCATATCTAGCAGAATTAATCGCCAAGACAGCCAAAGGCAGAGATAGCAGAAAACCAATAGATGCGCCTCTAATCTCAGGCATAAAGATACTACTTATGATTGCGGATAAATAGCTAATCGCTATCACTGCGCGATAAACAATCAAAGCTCTAGCAACTCCGATTCGCACAACAAGAGTACGCTTATTAACCTTCTGGTCTGCTTCTCTATCTGGAATCGAGTTTATAAGAAGCACCATCGCAATTAACAGTCCTATCCAGATTGATGGAATTAGGGGTAGTAAATAAACCTCAGAAGTTTGAAGGTAGTACGCTCCAAAGGTAGGCAATATTCCAAACATCAGGAATATATGAATCTCCCCAATAAATCTGTAGCAAACCTTAAACGGCGGCGCCGTCCAGAAAAAACCACCCAATATTCCCGCTAGCCCCAATATTAAGAGCCAAACATCCTTTGTTAGAAACACTATTAAGCAACCGACCGCCGCTGCTAATAGAAGTGCCAACAATCCTGCCTTAATCATAATATTTGGGCTAACAATACCTTTTTGTATGAACTGACTTCCACCATTAAAAGTTGCGGCATTTGAGTTTAGCCAGTCATTACCGCTTAAATGGTCGAAATAGTCATTGACCATATTAGAGCCAGCGTTAATTAAAACAACACAGAATAACGCAAGAAATGCAAGCAGTAGATTCACATGCGAACATCTATAAAATGCTAGAGAAGTGCCAACTAATATTGCCGGGATTGCAGGCAATAGAAACTGAGGTTGCGGCATACACAATAACAGCAAGACTTTTTTCATGACCATCCCTGTTTATTGGGGACAGTTACCTATTTTTGTTAGCTATTTCTCAAATTAAAGATTGCAGATTCTTATTCGTTTAAGAAATAGGTAACTGTCCCCAATTAAATTATTCTGCTTTTAAATCGCGGCGCATAAGTTGTTCTAATGCCTGATCAACTGTTAGCTCATCAGTGACAATCCTATAGACTGCGGCAGTGATTGGCATATCAACATTAAGCTCTGCAGCAAGTTTGTAAACAGCTTTGCAAGTAGCCTCTCCCTCGACAACACTATTGGTTGCTCTAAGAGCATCTTTAGCAGTTACGCCTTTACCAATTAGCTCACCAAATGAGCGATTTCTACCCATCGGAGAGATACATGTCGTTACCAAATCGCCAAGGCCTGTTAAGCCTGAGAATGTCTGAGGTTTTGCTCCAAGAGCTTCTCCAAGCCTTGATATTTCTCTAAGACCTCTTGCAAGCAAAGCCGCCTTGGCATTATCTCCAAGTTTTTTACCGTCAATAATACCAGCTGCAATGGCAATAACATTTTTCATTGCCCCCGCTAGTTCCACGCCAACAATATCATCGTTGGTATAAACTCTAAACGATGCAGTGTTAAAGCTCTGCTGCGCTTGACGTGCAAATTCTAAATCCTCGCTTACCACACAAGCCGAACCTGGCAATCCTCTGACTAATTCATCTGCAATATTCGGTCCTGACAAAACTCCAATAACCCTATCGTCATCAATGGTTTTAGAGATAATTTCACTTGGACGCTCTAGCGTCGCAATTTCAATTCCCTTTGTTATAGATAGAATTGGAATATTAGACGGAACATTAGGCTTTAATCTTTGCCATACACTTCTAGCAAACTGACATGGAATAGCGGATACAATCATTTGCGCATCTGCCATAGCAACCTTATCGTCCGCTTCAAATGTTAGATCCTCGGGCAACTTATAGCCCGGCAAAAAGAGCGTATTTTCTCTTGCCGCATCAAACTTATCAAGCTGGGCTTTGCTGTGTCCCCACATTTTCACATTGATACCATTTGAACAAAGAAGCATAGCACATACAGTGCCCATAGCTCCGTCACCAATAATCGTAACTTCTTTAAACATATCAAAAACACCTCGCTCAATCAGAGCTTTGTAAAATAATATTCTAGGGGTATTCCCTTTAG
>WGDE01000127.1 GCA_015493385.1 Phycisphaerae bacterium | reverse complement strand
TATTAAACTTCTTTGCGATATCGAAAATATGCTAAAAATGAGACTGATGACCTTTCTGAAAGCAATGCCAGTTTAGAAAAACTCGGAAAGAGTGTTTTTTCAGGGACGACTAATTAAATATCTAACGCTAAGTGATAGACCATTATAAAAGACAATTTTCTAATTTGCGGTAGACTAATTTCTATTATGCAAATAATCGGTTTTTTTAATTATTTTCACCAAAATTTCCACGTAGTCCTATAAAAACTGGCTACAGTATCAACGCGATAGTTTTGGTATTTTGCGGTAACTTTTACAAATTAATCAGACCTTTTGCAAAAAGATATCGTATAGTTTACGCATCGGATCGTATTAAATTAATTGATGAAGAAAAAGGGGATACCATGAATAAAGATGTCCATGACAAGCTATCAGCTCTTATTAATGAACTAGGAAAGAGCCTTAGCGATAAGAAAAGTGGTCAGCCAATAAAGTTGACTAGAAAAAATTCTAAGCTTAATTCAAAAAAAGTTGAGTTGAAAAACCTGGTTGGTTCGCTTGATGATCTCAGAATTGGTATTAAATATGTATTATTTGACCTAGAGGCTACAAGGCGAGAAAACTCATTTTTGAAAAGGCAGATACAAGATCTTTCATAACAACTGAATATAGCACAAAAAAGCTCGGCAACGGCCGAGTTTTTTTTATGCGCTTAATTATTTGCTCGTGATTAGCTATAACTCTATTGGAAAACAATTGATTTTCTAACCGCATCAGTTGATAATCAAGTTCTATGAGAAATTGATTGAATCGATGCAGAGATTTATAGCGATAATGATGAAATCAGTTCTCAAACTAGAGGTATCTAGCAATCTATAATTGGGGAACAAATGAGCAAAAAACTCTATATTATCGACGGACATGCCCTCATATATTCAGGCTACTATGCTCCGATGAGACAAAATCTCACATCTCCATCAGGCGTGCCAACCAAAGCAGTGTACATCTTCACAAACACTCTGTTAGGGCTTATTAAGAATAAAAAGCCAGATATGCTTGTTGTGGCTATGGATAGTAAGGGTAAAACCTTCAGAAGTGATATCTACCCTGAATATAAAGCCCAAAGGCCGCCAATGCCAGAAGACTTGCCAATTCAAATTGAATTTGTCAATAAAATCTTAGATGCCATGAATATTCCGGTTGTCCAAGTTGATGGTTTTGAGGCTGATGATTTGATTGGAACTCTTTGTCGAGAGAGTAGGGCGGCTGGTTACAAAACTTTCATATGCTCGCGTGATAAAGATATGTTGCAGTTGTTAAACGAAGATGTTTGCGCATATGATATGAGCAAAGATGAGCTGCGAGATGTAGAATGGCTTTATACGCGGATGGGAGTCTCGCCTGAGCAATTTATCGATGCGTTGGCTCTGCAAGGCGATAAAGCAGATAATGTGCCAGGAGTGCCTGATGTTGGACCAAAGACGGCGTTGCAATGGATTGCCAAATATGGGAGTCTTGACGAACTATATGCTCATAGTAATGAAATTAAGGGAAAACGAGGTCAGTCACTTCGCGACAATAAAGACATTGCTTATTTGAGTAAAGAGCTCGTTACGATAAATACAGAATCTCCTGTTGCTTTTGATGAAGAAAGATTCTCTCTAAAAGATCCTAATAAGGAGAAAGTTGCTGAGGTCTTTAGTGAACTTGGTTTTGCAAAACTTGGCGAGCAGATGGGTGTTAGTCTCAATGACAGTTCTGAACCAGATTTATTTTCACAATCTCAGCAAACGCTGAGTATGGCAAACACGCAGCATAACTACAATCTCATTGATAGCGATGATGACCTTGTTGAATTCATAAAAGAACTATCCAAACAGAAAATATTTGCAATAGATACTGAAACGACGAGTATTCGTGCAATGGCAGCCTCTCTTGTTGGAATTAGTATTTCGTGGCAAAAAGGTGTTGCTTATTATATTGCGATCAAGGCACCGCTAGGCTGTGCGACTGTTAGTTTGAATAAGGTTAAAGAATTGCTTTGCCCAATCTTAGAAGATGAAAACGTTAAAAAGATTGGTCAAAACCTCAAGTATGACATTCTTGTATTTCGATGTAACGGTTTCGAACTTAGGGGGCCTCTATTTGACACAATGATTGCATCGTACATTCTTTGTGCAGACCGGCGCAGTAATTCGATGGATGCAATGGCTCTAGATTACTTAAACTACAAATGCATGCCGATTTCTGAGCTTATTGGTAAGGGGAAAAAGCAAAAGACATTTGACTTAGTAGACACTTCTTTGGCGAGTGATTATGCCTGTGAGGACGCAGATGTTACATGGCAACTGTATGAGTATCTAAACGAAAGGCTATCGAAAGTAGATACCCTTGAAAAGTTGTACCAAGAGATAGAGATGCCTTTGATGAAGGTGCTTTGCGATATTGAAGAGAACGGTGTTAAGCTTGACATTTCAATCCTCAGAAATATGAGTCAGCAATTAGCCCAAAAGATTGAAGTGATATCTGATGATATTTTTAGGATTAGTGGTAGTATATTTAATATTGATTCACCAAAACAGCTTTCTGAAATTCTTTTTGATAAGCTCGAGTTGCCTCAAATTAAAAAGAGAAGCACAGATGCTTCTGTTCTTGAAGAGCTTAAATTTCAGCATGAAATTATTTCACTTATATTAGAATATCGTCAGCTTACAAAGCTCAAGAATACATATCTGGATAAATTGCCAGCAATGGTAAATGCTAGGACTAACAGACTTCATGCTTCTTTTAATCAAACAGTTGCTGCTACGGGTAGGCTTAGCTCTAGCGACCCAAATCTCCAAAATATTCCAATTAGAAATGAGATTGGCAGGAAAATTCGCTCCGCCTTTATCCCTTCTAGTGATGAGTATGTTATTTTGAGTGCAGATTATTCTCAGATTGAGCTTAGATTATTAGCCCATTTATCTAACGATGATCAATTGCGCAAAGCGTTTGAGAGTGATATGGATATCCACAGTTTTGTTGCTTCGCAGATTAATGGGGTTGCTCTTGAAGATGTTGACCCTGGTATGCGAGCTAAATGTAAAGCGGTTAATTTTGGTGTTATCTATGGTCAGGGCGCGTTTGGTCTTTCAAAATCTATTGGTATCCCACAAAGAGAGGCCAAGCGTTTCATAGATGAATATTTTGAGAAGTACAAATCTATAAAAACTTTCATGGCTCAAGTTATTCAAATAAGTGAATCTACGGGTTATGCAGAGACTATACTCGGTAGGAGACGGCCAATTGATGGTCTGAATGCAAAAAATTTCAATATACGCTCTCAAGCTCAAAGGATGGCATTTAATACTGTAATTCAAGGCTCTGCCGCAGATCTGATTAAAGTTGCTATGGTTAACTTGAGCCAGAGGATTGAGCGAGAAAAATTGCCTATCAAGATGATTTTGCAGGTGCATGATGAGCTTGTTTTTGAGGTTGATAGGGCAAGAGTCGACCAATATTCAGCCCTTATACGTAGTGAAATGGAAAATGCGATTAAACTTGACGTCCCTCTAAAGGTTGATGTTGGTTACGGTGAGAGTTGGATGGTTGGCCATTAACTAACCGATAGGCGGTAGTTTGGAGAAAAGACTTAGCTTTTTTATGTAGAAGTTTAGTCTCTTTTGTTGACTTTTATCGAGCTTTGCCTTACAGTCTCCGAGCAGTGGTTTTTAGAGAAATTGAACCGAATAAACTAACTGCGAGGTAACATTGAAAGTAATAGCTGTAATACCTGCTCGATACGATTCAACACGTTTCTGTGGTAAGGTTCTCGCCAAAGATACTGGCAAATTCCTTGTTCAACATACTTATGAGCAGGCTTTGTGCGCAAAGAATCTTGATCAGGTATTTATCGCGACTGATAGCGATGAGGTTGCGCAGGCATGTGAAGAGTTCTCTGCTAAATATGTTATGACTAACGACAAGCATAGAAGTGGTACTGACCGTATCGCTGAGGCTGTTTTAGATATTGATGCAGATATAGTTGTCAATGTTCAGGGCGATGAGCCAGAAATTGACCCTGCTAGCATTGAGAAGGTTGTATCTCTTTTAACTGATAACCCTGATGCTGTTATGGCTACTCTAGTAACTTGGTTCAAAGACAAGACACAACTTGAAGACCCCAATGTGGTTAAGGTCATTTTAGGTGTTGGTGGTGAGGCTATCTATTTCTCACGCGCCCAAATTCCATATAATAGAGATTCCCATTCTGCGCAGGCCTCTTTAGCTTACAGGCATCTTGGTATCTATGCATATAGAAAAGACTTCCTTTTAGAAATTACGAAAAAGGAACAGACTCCATTAGAGAAGTGCGAATCTCTTGAGCAACTTCGCGTAATTGAGCATGGACATAAAATACTTACCGCCGTGGTAGAGCATCACTGCGAGGGTATTGATACGGAACAACAATATAAAGCGTTTGTAGAAAGATATAAGGGTAGCTTAAAATAAAGGGCATAGTTTTAATATGACTGACAATAAAGAATTATTGGCAAAAGTAAGTGACGTAACTACTGAGACAGAATATTTCTCACCCATACCACATGGGTATAAAAAGGGTAAGACTAAATACGTGATAGTTATGGGCACGGTTATGAGTGGTCTTGGTAAAGGTATCTTTTCGTCATGCTTAGCTAAATTAATGAAGGATAAGGGGATTAAGGTTGCTCCTATTAAGCTTGAGGGGTATCTCAATATAGACTCTGGAACGCTAAACCCATTCAGGCACGGTGAAGTATTCGTGCTTGATGATGGTATGGAGTGTGATATGGATCTGGGCACTTATGAGCGTATGCTAAACCAAGATCTTAGCCGCAGTAATTTTAGCACTAGTGGGCAGATCTACAGTGATGTACTCAATAAAGAACGTCATGGAGACTATCTTGGTAGAGATGTTCAGATGATTCCTCATATTACTGGCGAGGTAAAACTTAAGTTGCGCAGATTAGCCATGCAGAGTGACTCTGATGTTGTTTTCGTTGAAATTGGCGGAACTGTTGGCGATCTTGAAAATGCTTTCTATATTGAAGCTATGCGTGAGCTTGCCTATGAAGAGGGCCCTGGTAGTTGTTGTTTTGTTGCTCTTACATATATACTTGCGCCTAAAACTTTGGGTGAACAAAAATCTAAGGCTGCCCAGCTTGGAATCCGCGAATTGATGGAGAAGGGGATTCAGCCAGATATTATTGCTTGTCGCGCTGACAATGAGGTTAGCGAGACGGTTCGCCAGAAGATAAGTGTGTTTAGTAATGTTCCGTTTGAAGATGTTTTTAGTATGCATGATTCTGATAGTATTTATAAAATACCTGAGATGCTAAAAGATTCTGCAATAGATACTGAAGTTATTAAGAAGCTAGGTCTAGAAGTTAAACAGAATTCAAGCCATGAAGCTAAGAATTGGAGTTTGTGGCAAAATCTCACAAATAAAATAGATAAACAGACTCATGAGATTACTATAGGAATAACTGGCAAATACACTTCTGTGCGTGATAGTTACGCTTCGATAATCAATGCGCTTGAGCATGCAGAAATTGCTCTTGGTTGTAAAGTTAATATTCAATGGATTGAAGTTACTGATATTAATCAAGATAACGTTGCTAGCCAATTGAGTGAAGTTGATGGTATTATTGTACCTGGGGGCTTTGGTGTTCGCGGAACTGAAGGCAAAATAGAATGTATTCGTTATGCTCGTGAGAACAACATGCCGTATCTAGGTCTATGTCTTGGCTTTCAGATGGCAGTCGTAGAATTTGCACGTAATGTGTGCGGAATTAGCAATGCAAATAGCAGTGAGATAGATGCAAATTGCAAGGCAGTAATTGATATTCTGCCTGAACAGAAAAAGATAGAAGGTCTCGGCGGAAATATGCGACTTGGTGGTCGAAATATTGAGATTAAAAAGGGGACTAATGCAGATAAACTATTCGGTGGAAAAGAATCTGTAAGGCTTCGTTTTAGGCACCGCTATGAAGTTGACCCTGCCTATATTGAGCAGCTGGAGAAAGAAGGGCTAACTTTTTCCGGTAAAGCTCCAGATCAGCCAATTATGCAAATTCTTGAGATATCTGACCATCCATTCTTTATGGGAACTCAAGCCCATCCGTGCCTTACATCTAGACCTCTCAGACCAGACAGGTTTTTCCTTGGTCTCGTGGCAGCTTCTAGGAAGTGTAAATATAATGACGAGTCGTTGCCTAGTGCAATTGAAGCGGTTAAGGCGTTATTTGAATAAAAAAAGAGAGATGTCGGTTAGACATCTCTCTTTTAGATTTATTGTCTTATACAAGAAATTATAATTTTCCCTTCAACTTTTTTATTTCTGCTTTGAGTTTATCGTTTTCAATTTTTATTTGCTTGAATGCGTCCATCATCATATTTGCACTTTGCTTAGACTGTTTTTTACCGACTTCAATCTTAGCTTCTAGAGTGTTAACTTCTTTCTTTAGCTTGGCAATCTCAGTGTCTTTGAGTTCTACGAGTCTCTTTAGACTAGCATCTTGTTGACAACTGACTTTGTTGTCGTTGCAACTGCAACATTCTTGACAACCAGTTATGAGAAAAATACCAATTATTGCTACGGTTAAAATTGCAACATTCTTCATTTAATAAAGACCTTTCGTTCGTACAGATGTAAATAATTAAAAGGAGGTCTCTCGTGAGAAACCTCCTTAAATTTCATGGTTGACAGAGCTTGCTTATTTCTTGCTCTTTTTAACTACTTTTTTCTTTGCAACTTTCTTTTTTGCAGCCTTCTTTGGAGCGGCCTTCTTAGTTACTTTTTTCTTTGTAACTTTCTTTTTTGCAGCCTTCTTTGGAGCAGCTTTCTTAGTTACTTTTTTCTTTGTAACTTTCTTTTTTACAGCCTTCTTTGGGGCAGCTTTTTTAGCCACTTTCTTAGCCATATCGATTTACCTCTCTTAAAAATCATCTAATAACAATCAATATGTTGCCATTGGGGCAACACTTCGTGTTTGCTTCATAGCTTACAACTAAGTTATCGTCTATAAAATTAGACCGTCTTTACGTTTTTTTTGTATTCTATTTCTATGTTATATCAGCACTTACATGTTTTTATAGTTGTTGTGTGTTGTGTGGATTGGGAATTTCCTCATTTTCTTCTTGACAGTGTTGTAGCCTATTTTGCATTTATAGCCTCTATAGTGCCAAATATTTGCATCTGTAGTTTTTGTGGAATGTTACACAGTTTTAAGATTGTTTGTAGATATAGCGGCTACGTATCATGTTTTGATGCAAAAGTTTTTTTTGAAAATTTTTTGTAGTTTTTTTTGATTTTCTGATAACCTAGACCATAAGTTATATCTTTTAGGTTTAAATTGGTAAGCAATGTCTAAACAAAATATAATCCTTTTTGGCGGAAGTTTTGATCCAATACATTTGGCGCATGTTAATATTGCATTGCAATGTGCGCAAGAAAGAGAGGCTGCAAAGGTTATATTTGTTCCTGCAAAAAGATCGCCTCTCAAAAACTTCAAAACTCTAGCGAATAGTTGCCATAGATCTAAGATGATTAAGATGGCAATTGATGGTTATAAAGCTTTTGAATTTAGCGATTATGAACTTAATCGCACACCACCAAGTTACTCAATTCACACGGTGGAATATTTTAAGGGTTTGTATGAAGAGTCTAATTTATTTTGGCTCGCGGGAGTGGATATTCTTGAGGATTTACCCAAGTGGTATCGTGTCCAGGATTTGTTTAGTATGTGTAATCTTATTCTTACAGCACGACCTTCATTTGATTTCTCCGCTCTTAGAAATGTTGCGGATGCTCTTGGTAATGATATTGCCAATTCTATAGAGAAAAATATAGTAGAAGTTGTCCCAATGGATATAAGTAGTAGCACTATAAGAAATAAAATATCTTGTGGTATTGATGTGTCTGAGTATCTTAACAAAGAGGTTTATCAATATATTCAGACTCATGATCTATACAAGAGTTAGGTTGTGATGGCCTTCGACTATATTTATGGGGTTTTTGAGAATGTCAGAATCCGAAAAACAAAATCTAAACGTGCTACTAATTGTTGGAGACGACACTGTAGCAAACTATTCTGATTATGTAAGTCGATTAATAACGAGTTTATCCAACGACACGTATAGCTCTAGAGTTGTATCTACAGGTGATTCTGCAACTGATTTTATCTCTAGGATGGATGTTGAATCTATCAAATATCCTTTAATTAAAACGGTTATCTTTAAAAAGTACAGTTATACTAAACTTGCAGATTTTGTAGCGAAATCAAAACCTGACATAATTCACGCTCTCTCAAATAGTGACCTTAGAGTCACGAAGAAACTAGCAAGTCAGTTTGATATTCCCTATGTAGTTAATTATTTTAAGAAACCTACAGTTCTGAGTAGATTCGAAGTTTTTGGTAATAATTGTCAATGTGTCTTTGCGGGCAACTCTCGTATAAAAAAGAAACTTGAGAATATATGCCGTGATTCTAAGAATAAAATTAAGCGATTTGAATACTGTACTTTTGTTGACGATAAGATTGCTTGTTTTGATAATGAAGCTAGACTTGCAAGTATTGCGGTAGTGCATCCTATGGAGAGCATTAGAGAGTTTCAGGCATTCTTTGGAGCTCTAAGACACCTTGGTATTGATGGATATGAATTTATGGTCGCCCTGATTGGTCAAGGTAATCAGGATATGGCATGCAGGAAACTCGTCCAAAATATGGGGCTGTCACATTTGGTGAGCATAGTTGGTGATGTTAAGCCTCTTAGAAAATTTATTGCTGGGGCAGATATCTTCTTGCAACCGTGGCCATCGAAGGAATTTGATTCAAGTGTATTCGAGGCAATTGCTGCCGGACTAGCAATTGCCGTTCCCGATTGTGATGGTGATGTTCTAAATAAAGGCGATTGCCTGTGTTTTGATCATAAAGACGAGCTTTCGTTGTACGGGGTTCTAAAAGAGCTATTGGATAATAAAGATAAGGCTCGCGCAATGGCAAGACGTGGGCAGGAGCATTTTAGAGATCAAAGTAGCGATTCGAACATGTTAGAGGCGCTGCGAAGAGTGTATTTTGATGCAATTGATTCATACGCTAAATTGCCTCAAAAGTCTTTCTGAGCTGTATAATGGCTCGAGTGTCATATTTTTTAATCGTAATAGGCGTAAATGCTACAGGGTTTTTCATTGACACCTAATGAGCATAAATTATAATCCCTACTCTATAATACAGGCAGAGTCTGTATATACGCGTAAGTATTTGTTGTCATCGTAATTATATCGGAGTTATATAGATGATTAGAAACAAGACCTGGCAGGTTATGAGTTGCTTCTTTATTCTTTGTGTAGCAAGTGTTTATGGCGCAACACTACAAGAAAATTGGAATGACTTCCTGCATTATACAGCAGTCGGGCGAATTGATTTGGCTAAAGGACATGCTCAGTTGGTACTAGATAGCAATCCAGACCCAGTTGAGCTTCTCAAAATCAGTGAACAGAACCCGCAAGCCTACGGAATCCTACTTAGAGTTTACAATAATAGCGCAGAGCTCAAAGATGTCGCAAGTAAGTTATTAGACATTATAGAGAAGGGGCGTTTTGAGCTCAGAACTAACCCAGAGATTATTAAACAGGAAATTGCTAGGCTAAGCACTACAGAGAGAGGACGCATTAAAGCGGAGCAAAGGCTTAGAAATGCAGGGGAGTATGCAGTTCCTTTCCTTTTAGACGCAATTAGTGATCCTGCTAGAAAAAAAGAGCTTCCAGCTATAACAGTTGCTCTATCCAAGATGGACCGTGATGCTATTCGCCCGTTAGTGGCATCTCTAGAGATGAGTGATCATGCTACGAAAATAGAAGTCGTTAGGGCTTTGGGGAAAATCAAATATCCACAATCGCTTGCATATCTTAAATATATTTATGAGACTGCATCTGCTCAGGATCTTAAAGAGCAGGCTCTCAATGCAATTAAATCTATTGATCCCAATGCATTGAGCGTGTCTTCGGCAAAATTGTTCTACGACCTTGCTAAGGATTACTATTATCACTACGATTCAGTTGCACCACGTAGTGACTTTACCTTTGCAAACATATGGTTCTGGGATACTCAAGAAAATAGGCTGAAAAGAGAGAAAGTCTCTAAAAAATACTTCTTTGAGCTCATGAGTATGAGATCTTGTGAATGGGCTTTAAGGTCTGACGAGAATACATCTGAGGCAATATCTCTCTGGATAGCATCTTTCTTTAAGGTTGAAGAGACTAATGTTGCGATGCCAAAATATTTTGGTCAAGGACATGCAGATGCAATGACCTATGCCACAACTGCCGGCCCTGAGTATTTGCAAGCCGCTTTAGCAATGGCAATCAAAGATCAAGATGATTATGTTGTTCTCAATTTGGTTGAGGCTCTTGCAGTTAATGCAGGAGAATCATCACTGCTATACATGTTCGGCACGACCCAGCCATTGGTTGATGCCTTGACTTATAAATCGCTTTCAGTGCGTTACAGTGCGGCTATTGCGATTGGTTCAGTAGGTCCAACAGTTAAATTTGTTGGAGACAGGAAGGTTGTGGATAATCTATCTGATGCCATAGTGAGAGTTGGTTCAGCTGAATTGGGAGAGCAATCCTCATTGTCTTATGCCCAAAGGGCAATGGATGTTCTTGTAGATCTAGCAATATCTAACAATGATATTGTTGATGTTACGCAAGCAAAAGAATCACTTATTAAGGTTTTGAAGTCTGACAACGCAGATCTTGCAATTAAAGCATCAAAGGTTTTAGCTTTTATTGATGCACCAGAAGCGCAACGTGCTATTGTTAAGATTGCTATTGATGAATCTTATGATACAAATTTAAGGTTGAGTGTTTTTGATTCTCTAACTGTATCTATAAAGAAATTTGGCAATATGCTCTCAACAGAACAGGTTGACACTCTATACGAGATGAGTGCTTCAAGAGAGCTTGATGCAAAGATTCGCTCTAGTGCTGCAGGTGCGTATGGTTCATTGAACCTACCGAGTAAGAAGGTTAAGACTCTAATATTAGATCAAGCAAAGAAATAGTATAACTCTTGTTCTAGTATGGTTTTGCAAGATTAAGTTTGATATAGCCGCTGGTTGAGATGCCAGCGGCTTTTCTTTTTGATTTACCGATTCTTATAGGTGTGAGTTGACATAATTTGTTTGCATTTTACGACTGCTGAGGTTAGGATTTGAGCCGAAAGTGAGGCTAAAACGTGTCGGCATCAGAAAATGAACATTTAGACGCTCATATTGCTGCAGTAGAAGAAATTGTTAGCCATTTCTCTCCTGAAGAGAGAATGCTTGTTGTTTTAAAAGGCCAGCTCTATGATGGTCGGTGGGATCAAATGCTAGATGACCTTAGCAATAGGCTAACGGGTAAGCCGTACGTTTTTAAACTTACTACAAGAATTAAAGATGATATTGAAAGAGTTCATGCTCTCAAATCTATCGAAGATGAGTACTGCGTCGATTTGAGTGATTATGTGAGCTTAAAATAACTACTGATCATAAGAGGATATTTATGTTGTTAAAATTATTAACTTTGTCGATTTTGTCAATTTCATTGTTTGGCTGTAGCAATGCTGACTCTAGCTATAACCAAACATCTTCAGATCCAATGCTTCTCTCAAATTCACTCTTGAAAGATGCTGAGCTCTCTATTACTTGGCAAAATAACATTCCTTTAAAAAGTGATGAGTCTGTGAGCAAGTTCTTTGTAGTTGATAACTATCTCTATATAATCACAGATACAAATACTCTATTTTGTATTGATCGATCTAATGGTAGAATCCACTTTGTAAAGAAATTTGCGGCAGCATCTCTACCTGTTGAAGGACCGGTTAAGGATGGCGACGACTTGTATTTTACGGTCGGATTAGAATTGCTAAGACTCACTCCAACTACGGGGGAACTGATTAAAAAGTTTGATTTTTCGGAAACTCCAACTGCTCCAATTGCAATGAATAAGGAAAATTACTACATCGCAGGTCCTGACATGTTCGTTCATTGCGTTAATCGCGAGCAAGAATATGCTGTTTATAGCGTTTCTTCTTGTACATGGACTCCTATTATATCTATAAATGCCACTGAATCGATGCTTGTTATGGTTACTAGTAAGGGAAATGTTTTTGCAACATCACCAAGAAACACAACGAAATATTGGAGATTTGATCTTGGTGGCGGTTTGGAAGCAAGAGCGCTTTATGACAATAATAAAATTTATCTAGCATCCCTTGATAGCAATATTTATAAATTGGGTCTTTCTAGAGGTACGCTGGAATGGAAAATCCCTCTCGGAGATGAGTTGAGTTCTGAGCCTGTTATAGCTGGTGATTTACTTTATGTATATGCATCTTCGCAAGGTTTGTATGCAATATCACCAGAAGATGGCAGAATAGTATGGCAAGAAAAAGATGGTGAGAAGCTCCTTTCAAGAGCCAAACTTAGGAGTTATGTCTTCACGAAATCAAAAGATATAAGCGTCTTGGACAATCGCACAGGCAAGAATCTCTACAAACTAGACACTGCAGTGGTTGATTATGCTGCAACCAACATATTTGATTCTAGTATCTATGTAATGGATAAAAGCGGTAAGTTGATACGCATAGACGAAATAGACTAATATTTACAGACTCTACAATGAGGTTAGAATGAATACAAAGATACAAACAGCACTTATAAGTGTTTCAGATAAAAGAGATATTACTGTATTTGCTAAAGCTCTTAGCGACAGAGGTGTTAAAATCATTAGCACCGGTGGTACTGCTAAAGTAATCAAGGACGCTGGAATTGATGTTGTCAGTGTGGATTCCGTTACTGGTTTTCCAGAGATGATGAATGGACGTGTAAAAACTCTGCACCCTAAAATTCACGGAGCATTGCTTGGTCTAAGAGATAATGACGAGCATGTTGGGGCAATGAAAGAGCATGGTATAGAAGCTATAGATTTGGTGTGTGTTAATCTTTATCCATTTGAAGATACTGTAGCTAAAGATGATTGTCGCTTTGAAGATGCAATTGAGAACATTGATATTGGTGGTCCAAGTATGGTCCGCTCTGCCTCAAAAAATCATAAGTTTGTTACCATTGTAACTAACCCATCTGATTATCAACGTGTTATTGCGCAGATGGATGAGTATGATGGGGCTACAACTCTTGAGTTTCGTGAAGAGCTTGCCGCTGCGGCATTTAGTCTAACAGCGTCTTATGATGCTGCAATCTCGAAATACTTAAATACAAAACTTGGCAATGAGTATCCTCAAAAAGTCTCAATTGCTATGAGCAAAGTTAAAGACCTTAGATATGGAGAGAACCCTCATCAGAGCGGGGCATTCTACAGTCTGCCAGATAGCAGTGAAGTGAATATTGGTAGTGCTAAGTTTCTTGAAGGTGGAACCACAGATATTAGCTTCAACAATTTGCTTGATGCAAATGCGGCGTTTGAGCTCGTTAAAGAATTCGAAGAGCCGGCAGCGGTTGTTGTCAAGCATCTAAACCCTTGCGGGTGTAGCGTCGATTCTGATATTACAAAAGCCTATGAGAAAGCCTATCTAGGCGATGTCGTAAGTGCTTTTGGAGGTATTATAGCCTTAAACAGAAACGTAGATTTAGAACTTGCTACTGTTATAATGGAATCTTATGCTAGATTTGGTAAAGCTAATGGGGCGCTTGGTTTCTTTGCCGAAGTGATTATTGCTCCAGAGTTCACCAGTGATGCACTTGAAGCTATCCGTACGATGAAAGCTTGGGGCCAGAGGGTAAGGCTAATAGAAACAGGCCCTATAGACAGAAATAATCTCGACGATAAAGAGTATGATGTGCGTTGCATTGTTGGTGGTATGCTTCTTCAAAAGAGAGATTTATCTGGCTGGAATCCTGATGAGCTAACATATCCAACAAAACTTAAACCTACTGATGAGCAGTTGAAAGATTTACGTATTGCATGGTTGACTGCCAAACATGTTAAGAGTAACACAATTACCTTGGTAAAAGATGGTAGGCTAATCGGTGTTGGCGCAGGTCAGATGAATAGGGTAGAGTCAGGTTTGATAGCATTTAAAAATGCAGGAGATAAAAGTAAGGGCTCGTCTATGGGGTCTGACGCATTCTTCCCATTTCCAGACAATATTGTCAATGCTGCCAAGGCAGGGGTTGCCTGTATTGTTCAACCTGGTGGGTCTAAAAAAGATGATGAGGTTATCGCGGCAGCCGATGAAGCTGGGATTGCAATGGTCTTTACAGGTAAGAGGCATTTTAAACACTAGTATTTTGAATATACAAAAAAGGCTCAGGTTAGAAACCTGAGCCTTTTTTTGTATCTTGATGCAGGTGTTTATTTTAGACCTGCTTTTTTCCTTAGCTTTTCAACCATATCTGTTTTTTCCCAAGTGAAGCTCTTTTGGCTTTTACCAAAGTGCCCATTGTGGGCAGTAGCGTAATATATTGGTTTTTTTAGATCAAGGCACTTGATGATTCCCGCAGGAGTCAATGGGAAGATTTCTCTTATTATTCTTGTTATATCCTTCTCGTCAATTACAGAGCTACCGTTAGTGTCAACCAGTACTGACACAGGCTCTGCAACTCCAATTGCATATGAGAGTTGAACTTCGCAAGAAGTTGCTAGCTTTGCTGCAACTATATTCTTTGCAACGTATCGTGCCATATAACTAGCGCTACGGTCTACCTTTGAAGGGTCCTTGCCGCTGAAAGCTCCGCCGCCATGACTGCCGTGCCCGCCGTATGTGTCAACTATGATTTTGCGCCCAGTTAGGCCGCAATCACCTTTTGGTCCACCTGTAACAAAACGCCCCGTTGGATTAACATGGAAGATGGTTTTTTTGTCTACAAGTTTCTTTGGTAAACAAGGCATGATAACTTTTTCGATAATTTCCTTTTTTAGTTTACCGTGTTTGATATGTTCTTCATGTTGTGTTGAAACAACTACTGTGTGAATGCGAAGAGGTTTATTCTTCTCATCGTATTCTATTGTTACTTGGCTTTTTCCATCTGGTCTCAGCCAAGGTAATTTCTTACTCAAACGTACTTTTGATAGTTTGTTTGTGATAGCATGTGCAAGTGAAATACTAAGAGGCATTAAACTCTTAGTTTCATTACAAGCATATCCAAACATAATTCCCTGATCGCCTGCGCCTTGTTCTTTGTGAAGCCCTTTCCCTGAAGTTACACCCTGTGAGATGTCTGGGCTTTGTTTGTCTAGGGTAATCATGACAGCGCAGTTTTCTGCGTCAAACCCAATATGTGGGTCAGTGTAGCCTATTTTTTTGATTGTATCGCGTACAATTTGTTGTATATCTACATTGGCCTTGCTAGTAATCTCACCGGCGACTACAACCAATCCTGTTGTTACCAATGTTTCGCATGCGACGCGGCTATCTGGGTCTTGCGCGAGCATTGCATCTAGAATTGAATCAGAAATTTGATCTGACACTTTGTCTGGGTGTCCCATAGTCACAGATTCACTAGTAAATAGCTTACCGTTTAAAGGGGCTGTTTTTCTTTTAGCCATGTTTATCTCCATAAGTTTTTTTCAAGTATGAAACTTGCAGTAAGTATAAGTAGAATTGAAGTTTGCGTCAATTAAACATAGGTTGAAAAAAATAACTATTTAGTTGTTTTAACTTCGTTTAGATGCCAATCGTAATGTGTGAATCTAACATCGTAGCCGCTACGCGGGAATGAGGCTAATTCAGACTTGCTTAGATAGTCGTCAATGAAATTTAAAAAGGCGCGTATCTTTGGTTTGTAGGCCTTATACTTCTTGCTTGTTCCATAGGTTTCTATGATATCGTCTTTGTACCAGTTAAATATGTCTGAGAGATAAATGATACGTTTGTTGTTGTCTATCTTAAGAGCGTTAGGTTTTTTAAGGAATTTAACCATCTGATTGTCTAGCTGTTTCTCAAGCTTATATCCAAAGTACGCCTCATTGCGCATCGGCGCAGAGCTCATACTAGCGTAGCTTAGTGCAAAATGTATCTTAGGACCTGCGTAGAGTTCGCTAACGTAATGTTCTACTTCATCAAGGCTGTAGCGACGTCCCATTACGTTGAAAAGATACTTCTTTCTTGGCTTGCTAAGATGCATAATACTACCTTTGGGGTAGAATATTAGTTTGAGTTTAAAAACCTCGATTGGGTAATTCTCTGCGACTAACTTTAATATATTGAAATTATGCACATTAATCCAAAAGGCTTGCTGTTGCTGATCGCTCCAGCTAAGATAGTCTTTAACCTTAATATTCCTGAGTTTATGGGCAATTGACGAGAGCGAGTGTCTGTCTTTTTTGAGCTCGGCATAATTTACCATGCCATCTTTGTCTACATACTTTTTAAACAAGCTGTCAAAAATTGCATTAATTGGAATGCTTAGATTCTCATTCATATTTGAGTTGTCAGAGTCTTTTTTTTGAGTGTTTACATCTGGCGACTCAATTTGCGCAGCCATAGAGAATAGAGTGAGAGCCAATATGAAAATAGTTGTAATTCTTGATAGCATAAAAATTAATAATTAAGTGTAAAAAGGTTCTATAGACTCTTTATAGCCAAACCTACCTGTTTGTCGGTGAAGTCTTCGAGTATTTTAACTAGTTATATCATATTTTTATAGAAGAATAGTTGTGTCTGATAATTTTTTCTCGCCAATATCTTAGTTCAAAATAAATTATGGTGTATCTTAGTGTCTCTAATGGACAGAAAAGAGTGGTTGAATTTACGTCTAGAGGGTAAAATACGCCAATTACTATTATGCTTAGAGATTACAATGAACAAATCTACTTTCTTCTATACATCAGTCTTGTTTGTTTTGTTTATCTTGACAGTCTCTTTTTTTAATCTTTTTAGAAGAGCTTCTAAATTCGAAGATCGAGTCATAGCTTTGGAGAATAGGGTTAAAAGAGTAGATCTTGATGCCAACTTGCAACTAAATAGCCACAGTCAGCGGGGCAATTCTGGCGATTGGCTAGTCTGGGCCCTTAAAGTTGAGCCTAAATCTCTCAACCCTCTCTCTCCTGAGCGGGATATCTACCAGCAATGGATTACGACGCCCAATATATTCGAACCGCTACTTAGCTACGATTTTGAAACTGCAAAGCTTAAACCGATTTTGGCGCAATCTTACAGTGTCTCTGATGATGGGCTTGAGATTACCTTTACTCTGCGCCATGATATTTGTTTTTCTGATGGCAATAAGTTAGATGCAGATGATGTTATCTTTACATTTAATACAATCCGAGACCCTAGAGTCTTAGCTGGCTCGTTGGCGAGTATGTTTGACGATGTTGTCTCCGCCGAGAAGCTGGATAACCTTCGCGTCAGATTTAAGCTCTCAAGGCCTTATTTTAAAGCATTAGAGAACCTCTCTTTTTGGAATGTTGGAATTTTGCCAAAGCACATCTATTCCTATAAAAATCCAAGGGATTTTGTTAACCATATCTCTAATCCAATTGGCAGTGGTCCTTATGTCTTTGATAGTTGGAAAGTTGGTCGTAGCATAACACTTAAACGTAATGAGAATTATTGGGCAACTAAACCGAATTTGGAGAGGATAGTTTTTAAGTTTATCAAAAATGACCTTGCTATAGTTCAGGCCCTAAAAGCCGGTGATGTTGACTATATAAGACTGCGTCCTGATCAATATAGCGATTTGAGCAAAGATAAGAGTTTCGTTTCTAAGTATAAAATGCTCAAATATTGGACGCCAATGAGCCCATTTTATTATATTGGCTGGAATCAGGCATTCGATTGTTTCTCTGATAGAGATACAAGAGTCGCTCTGACACAGTTGATAGATAGAGATATGATTGTTAAGCATTTCCAAAGAGACAATGCTCAAATCGTTACAGGTCCATTTTCTATTATGGGCTCTGAGTACGACAAAACTGTTACGCCGTGGCCATACGACCCTAAGAGGGCATTGGAGTTATTGCACAAGGCGGGATGGAGTTATAGTGATTCGGATGGGGTTTTGGAGCGTGATGGAAAGAAATTTGAGTTCAAATTTAGCTACAATGTTTCTGAGAGCTTTTATAACAAACTGGCAATCTATCTGAAGGATTCTCTTGGTAAAGTAGGCATTCTGGTTGTGCCAGACCCAGTCGAATGGTCTGTGCTTGTCGAGCGGGTGGTTAATCGAGATTTTCAGGCAGTTGTAATGGGCTGGGGCGGTGATATTTTAGAAGATCCTTATCAATTATGGCATTCATCACAAATCGAGAATAAAGGTTCGAATTTTGTGGGTTTTCATAGCGAAATCGCCGATAAACTCATTGAAACTGCTCGCATAACAATTGATTCTAATCGTCGCAACGACATATATCATAAATTGCATCAATTATTGCATGAGCAGCAGCCGTATACGTTTCTCTACTGCAGTGGCGAGTTTCGGGCTTTAGATCGTAGATTTGAGAATGTTAAGGTTTATCCCTTGGGGTTGAATTATCTTGAGTGGTATGTTCCGCGGGATAAACAGAAATATAAGTGACGGGGAATTAAATGAGTGGTCGTGGTTTCTTTTTTAAGTTTGCAGTAATTGTATTACTTTTATCAATAACAATAATCCAGATTCTCTCAATGATGCAATCTGATAGGCTTTTCACCCGATTAAATCAGATTGAGAGTAGCATAAATAATAGAGTCATACCTGTGGATTCAGAGAATCAGAGCAAAGTTGAGCAATCTCACGATGGAGGTTGGCTTGTGTGGCGACTTGGCGGGGAACCTTCAACTCTAAATCCATACCACTCTCAAGCGGATTTCTCATCTGGTACAATAACAGACGGTAATATCTTTGAGTCTCTCCTAAAGAGGGATCCAGATACTCTTGAGCTCAAGCCTTTTCTGGCAAAATCGTTTGCTGTTTCCGAAGACGGCATGGAGATTGATTTCAAACTAAGAGACGATATCTATTTTTCTGATGGAGTTCCAGTAACAGCGAAGGATGTGGAGTTTTCTTTTAAGACTATTACAAATCCTCAGATAGATGCTGCTATGCTTGCCAACTACTATCAAGATGTTAAAGAGGTTCAAGTCATAAGCGGCAGAGAAGTCAAGTTTGTCATGAAGAGAAAATACTTCAAATCGCTTGAGATTGTAGGTGGCATGGCGATTTTGCCCGAACATATTTACCACTTTGACGACCCTCATGTTTTCAACAGTAGAATAAGTGACCCTGTCGGTAGCGGGCCTTATGTCTTCGTTAAATGGAATGTGGCGAAAAATGTTATACTGATACGTAATGAGTCCTATTGGGGAAAATTGCCAGCAATAAAGAAGATTGTATTTAAGTTCATAATCAACGACAATGCCGCAATTCAGAGTCTAAAATCTGGAGATGTTGACTATGTCAGACCTCTACCTGATCAATATGATCAGCTTGCCAAAGATAAAGCATTTACAAGTAAATTCTATCCACTCTCCTATTGGCATCCAGGTGTTGGGTATTTCTACATTGGCTGGAATGAAGCGAATCCTTGTTTTAAGGATAAAAGGGTAAGACTGGCACTGACAATGCTTATCGATAGGGAAGCTATTTGTAAGCATTTATTAAAAAATCCAGAAGCAAAAGTTGCTACCGGTCCATTCTATATCTACGGCGACCAGACTAACCCTGATATTAAACCTTGGCCCTACGATGTTGAGCGTGCTAGAAAATTATTGACTCAAGCGGGTTGGGTAGATACTAACGGCAATGGAATTATTGATAAAGATGGCGTAGAATTTAAGTTCAATTATATGATAGTTGGCGGGGTCTCGCTCCACGAGAATATAGCTAAGCTTCTTAAGGATTCCTTCTCTAAGGTTGGAATTGAAATGCGCGTAGACCCTTATGAGTGGAGTGTCTTTATTGGTAAGCTTCACGATCGTGATTTTGACGCCACAAATCTTGCTTGGGGCGGAGGTTTAGAATCAGATCCATATCAAGTGTGGCACTCATCTCAGATTGGCGGTGGCGGTGGTAATTATGTTGGCTTTAATAACCCAGAGGCTGATGCGCTTATAGAGAAGGCTAGAGAAACTCTTGATCGGACTGAGCGTGATAAGCTTTACCATAAATTCCATTCAATCCTGCATGAGCAACAACCTTACACCTTCATTTATACTAGGCCTAGTCAAGCATTTCTGGATCGTAGATTCCAAAATGTTAAATTGCATCGACTCGGTCTAGACAGTCTAGAGTGGTACGTTCCTAGTTATTTGCAGAAATATTAATAATGACAACATATATTATAAGAAGACTATTATTGATGATTCCAACTATGCTTGGAATTACTATTATGGTGTTTACCATTAGTAGGGTCGCACCAGGGGATCCGTTTTCTCTGCAGATGGGACCTGATTCTCAGCTTAATTCTGAGAAGATGGCAAATGTACGCGAAGCACAGAGGAAATATCATGGGCTTGACAAACCAATTCTAGTTCAATATATAACTTGGCTTGGTAAGGTGGTGCGATTTGATTTTGGAGAGTCCATCAAACACAATAGGCCAGTCTCAGATTTAATTAAAGAAAGATTGCCGATTACACTGGCCCTTAATCTCATTGCATTTGTGATTATATATTGCATTTCTATACCGCTTGGCATACTCTCTGCGGTTTATCATAAAGGATTCTTTGATAGGTCTAGTTCGATATTGCTTTTAGTTCTGTGGTCATTGCCGGCAATGTGGGTTGGTCAGATGCTTATTGCTTATTTTTGTTCACCTGATTATTTCTATTGGTTCCCATCTGCGTCTTTATCTAGCAATAATGTTGATAGCTTGCCGTTCTTTGCATGGCTAGGCGATAGATTATGGCATTTGGTATTGCCAGTGTTATGTTTGACTTATGCAGGTTTTGCATACCTAACCAAGCAGGTTCGCGCAGGTATGCTTGATACAATGCGTATGGATTATATTCGTACCGCAAGGGCGAAGGGACTATCTAATTGGGTGGTTATCCTGCGCCATGCGTTCAGGAATAGCGTAATTCCTGTGATAACTATAATGGCAACAATATTGCCTGCAATGTTTGGCGGTTCTGTCATTATTGAGAAAATATTTAGTATTCCAGGTATGGGGTTGCTTGCATTTGAAGCTATCTCAACCCGTGATTACAATATTGTGATGGCTGTTGCAACTATAGCGGGAATTCTTAATCTTTGCGGTCTTTTAATCGCCGATATTGCTTATGCTCTTGTTGACCCTAGGATAAGTTTTGAGCGAGGTGGTGTATGATTAAAAGAGCTAACAAAATAAAGCTGATGCACCCTGAGTGGGGGCGGTCTTATTCTGATATGGTCAGTAATGAATTCTTTAAGAGTTCAATTAATATAGCCTCGTTGGTATTCATAATATTTTTATTTGCGATGGCGGTTTTTGCACCATTTATAGCCAACGATAAACCGTTTGTAATAAAGATAGATGGTGTATTGAAGTTTCCCCTATTTGCTTCCTTGAGCGGTGTTGATTATAGCACATTACTTGCAGCAATCGTTGGTGTTGTATTGTTTTTGTTGTATCGCAGAAACCGCAAAAGAGTGAACCCATCAATTAGGGGTGCTCTTTGGGCTAAGCAGGTTGGTATTGGTATTGTTGTTCTGATTGTAGGTATCGCCTGCCTGATCGCTCTAGTCCCAAGCAAATTAGACGCTACGGACTACAAATCAAAACTAGAATCTAAAGAGGCTAGCTTTGCTATTTTCCCGATTGTTCCGTACGGATTTGAACGTACAAGTATCTGTGAACGTGAACAACCTCCAAGCAAAAAGCATTGGTTTGGCACAGATGATGTAGGTAGTGATGTTCTTTGTAGAGTGATTCATGGTAGCAGAATATCACTTAGCGTTGGGTTTGTTGCTGTTGGTATATCTGGAATTATAGGCGTCTTTATTGGTGCTGTAATGGGCTATTTTGGTGGCAAAGTAGATTTTGTCTTAATGCGATTTGTTGAGATTATGATGGCGGTACCTGTATTCTTCTTAATCATTACGATTGTGGCATTCTTTCCTCGCAGCCTATTAAATATCATGATTATAATCGGCATTACCGGTTGGACTGGTAATGCTAGATTTATCAGAGCAGAGTTTCTAAAACTTAGAAAACAGGATTACGTTCAGGCTGCTAGAGCTCTTGGCTTGCCACTGCATAGCATACTCTTTAAGCATATGCTTCCAAATGGAATTGCTCCAGTTTTAGTTTCGGCTACTTTTGGTATAGCGGGGGCAATTTTCACAGAGGCATCTCTTAGCTTTCTTGGTTTTGGTGTAGCTCCCCCGACTCCGAGTTGGGGTCAGATGTTAAGCCAAGGGGTTAGTGCTACTGGTCATTTTCTCTGGTGGATGTCTTTGTTTCCTGGAGTAGCTATTTTTCTTACGGCAGTGTCGTACAACCTCGTCGGTGAGGGGCTGCGCGATGCCATTGATCCACGTTTGAGGAAGGCAGCATGAGTGAGGTATTGCTGAAAATTAAAGACCTTTGCGTCTCTTTTGATACGGATGATGGTGTTGTGAATGCTGTTGACGGTGTTAGTTATGAATTGCGCAAAGGTCAGAGTGTTGCTGTTGTTGGAGAGAGTGGTTGCGGCAAGAGTGTTACGTCTCTCTCTATTATGAGATTGATACCGTCACCTCCTAGTAAAGTTCTTGGCGGTGAGATATTGCTAAACGGTGAAAATCTTCTTGAGTTCAGTGAAAAGAAGATGCACAGCATTCGCGGTAATGATATTGCTATGATATTTCAAGAGCCTATGACCAGCCTGAATCCTGTATATACGGTTGGAGACCAGATTGTTGAAGCTGTCGAGAGACATCAACTTCTAAAGGGCGAAGCGGCTTGGGCAAAAGCAGTCGATATGCTCAAACTCGTAGGCATTGCAGACCCAGATATTAGGGTCAATGAATACCCACACCAGCTCTCTGGCGGAATGCGCCAAAGAGTTATGATTGCTATGGCTCTCTCTTGCGACCCTAAATTACTCATCGCTGATGAGCCAACGACAGCTCTTGATGTTACGATACAAGCACAGATTTTAGAGCTTCTAAGAGATATTCAAAAAAGAAATAATATGAGTATTCTCTTAATAACTCACGACCTTGGCGTTGTTGCAGAAAATGCTGATTATGTGGTCGTCATGTATGCTTCCAAAATTATTGAAAGGGCTCCAGTTGAAGCTCTATTTGCAGCGCCAGCGCATCCTTACACCAAAGGTCTTCTAGCTTCACTTCCGGTGCTAGGTAGCGATAAAGAACGTTTGGAAACAATTGAGGGTAGTGTTCCTGATCCTTTAAATTTTCCAAGCGGATGTAAATTTCATCCAAGATGCAGTATTGGTTGCAAAGATAAAAAATGCCAGACTCAAGAACCGCCGCTTATAGAAAATGGTTACGCTCGAGCAGTTGCTTGTTGGCACGCAAGACTTTAAAAGACTTCAAAGGTTTTGATTAATAAATGAATGACAAAAACGATAACATATTAATAAGAGTAAATTCTCTTAAAACTTACTTTCCAATAACCAAAGGCTTATTCTCTAGGGTAGTTGGTTCAGTCAAAGCGGTTGACGGCGTGAGTTTTAGCATTCCAGCAGGCAAGACGCTTGGCTTGGTTGGTGAGAGTGGTTGCGGTAAAACAACAGTTGGCCGCTCAATCCTGCGGCTAATTCCGCATACCTCTGGAAGTGTTGAATTTGACTCTAAAGATATTTTTTCTCTCAATAAAAAACAGATGCAAAGGGTGAGGAAAGATATGCAGATTATATTTCAAGATCCGTATGGATCTCTAAATCCACGTATGACAGTGGAAAATATTGTTGGGGAATCGCTTGGGGTTCACGGATTAGTAGAGCCAAATAAGAGAAGAGATAGGGTTGTTGAGCTTTTAGAGATGTCTGGATTATCAGGCTCTTGCCTCAATAGATACGCCCATGAATTCTCTGGCGGTCAGCGTCAGCGTATTGGCATTGCAAGGGCTCTTGCTCTTGAGCCTAAGTTTATTGTGTGTGATGAACCAGTGAGCGCATTGGATGTTTCGATACAGTCGCAGATTGTAAATCTACTCCAAGACTTGCAGCAACAAATGGGTCTTACCTATCTGTTTATTGCGCATGACTTGGCTGTTGTTGAGCATATCAGTGATTTTGTAGCAGTTATGTATCTTGGTAAGATTGTAGAGATTACGACGGCTAGGGAACTCTTTTCTAACGCGAAACATCCATACACTAAAGCTCTGATGAGCGCGATACCACAGCCTAATCCAAGTAGGGTAATTAACCGTACAATTCTAAAAGGAGAGGTGCCAAGCCCATCCAACCCTCCTTCTGGTTGTGCATTTCACCCACGTTGTCCGATTGCTGAAGATGCTTGTAAGTGTAATCAGCAAAAATTAGAAAGTAAGAACGACTCTAGTGAGCATCTTGTTGCTTGTTGGAAAGCATAAGGTGCCCATAAGTTACATTATTAAAAAGAAACGAAAGAAAAATGAGTGACACCAATGAGTTAAATATAAAAGAGATCTCTGGTATAATAGTAATTACGCTTGGCAATAGTGATGTTAGTAGTATTGTAGAAATTGATAAGACAAGTGAAGTTTTCGTTGGCTATATTAAATCTAAGCAACCGCCAAAGATAATAATAAATTTTGATGATATCAATTTCTTCTCATCAAAGGCGCTTGGAATGCTACTTAATGGTTGGAAAAGGATCGAAGCGTACGGTGGCAAGATGATTATCTCAGGAATAAATCCACAACTATCAAGATTGTTTCGTATAACAAATCTTGATAAGATTTTTAAATATTACCCTGATATTAACAGTGCTATTGCGGCACTTGAATAGATTAAATAAGGAGGCGTTTATAATGTTCCAAGATAGCTTTATGGAAACTCAATTTTCAATATTTATGGTTAATAAACCAGGAGTTCTATCGCAGGTACTGGGCGAATTGGCTAAATCTAAGCTCAATATTATTGCAATGACTATGATGGATTCCGTAGAACATGGAGTTATGAGACTTATTGTCTCTAACAAGAATAAGGCGAAAGAAGTCCTAGACGGCTTAAATCTAAGGTACAGCGAAACAGGTGTGCTTTGTCTGCGCATGGATAACAAAGCTGGTTCGCTTGCGCAGGCAACTCAGATTCTTGCAAAAGAACACATCAATATCTCTTACGCATACTGTACTGCAGGTGGAAGAGGCGGCAAGGCAACTGGGGTTTTAAAAGTTGCAAATGTTAAAAGGGCTATGAAAGTGATGAAGGCTGCTTCCTCTAAAACAAACTCGGTAAAGAGTAAAAAGAAGACAAAAGAAGTAGTGCGAAAAAAATAACACCTCTGGGTTGACCCTGATAACATAAACATAAAAAAAGAGACTTCTAAATATCTAGAAGTCTTTTTTTTGTCATTGCGAATCTATTACTGTCTCTTATACACATCTGAC
>WGDE01000126.1 GCA_015493385.1 Phycisphaerae bacterium | reverse complement strand
GAGTTAGACGCAGAGGTTATCGTCTCTGGCGGTAGGGGCTTGCTTAGCAAGGATAATTATGAGAGCTTGATATTAGAATTATCCCGTGCAATCGAAAATGTCAGCGGCGTTAAAACTCAAAACTCTGCGAGTCGCTCGGCGGTAGAACATGGCTTCGCCGACCGCGCAAGGCAAGTTGGTCAGACAGGCAGTTCAATATCACCGAGGCTTTATTTAGCGATTGGAATCTCTGGGGCGATTCAGCATATGATTGGCGTCGCTAATGCAGAGACTATAATAGCTATAAATAGCGACCCTGATGCAAAAATAAACTCTCAGTGCGACTATTACTACACGGCAAAGGCGCAAGATATTATTCCGCTACTCATAGAGGCTATTGAAAATATAGCTAAGAGCAAGGGAGGCGCAGACATTGAGTAATACAAAGAAACAAAATAAGATTGATGTTCTAATCGTAGGCGCTGGCGTTGCTGGTTTGACAGCGGCGATTGCAATCAAACGAAAAGCTCCGCACCGCAGAGTCTGCGTTATAGAAAAGGCAAAACGCATTGGCGCACACAATGTCTCCGGCGCATGCGTAGAGAGCGGGGCAATTGATGCTTTGCTTGAGCTTATAGGAAGCGGGCTGCTTGAAGATAGCGGAGTTGATGAGCTTCTAGAAAAGAGAGTCCAAAGAGATCAAGTCTTGTTTATGGCGGGCAAGAGCCTGCATTTTAACATAAAGTTTTCGCTAAAGCTTGCGCAGCTATTTGGTCTTAAAATAGCAGATATGAATCATCAGGGTGATTACATTTTTTCTAGTAGCAAGCTCTGTCAATTTCTCGCTAAAATAGCCACTAAACTTGGAGCCGAGATATTTACAGGTTTCGCCGCGAGTGAGGTAATCTGGGATAAAGAAAACAAAAAGGCGCTTGGAGTAAAACTAGTCGAGCAGGGGATTGATAAGCAGGGCTATAAATGCTGGAACTATGTTAAAGGCGAGAGTGTTTTTAGCGGATGTGTAATATTGAGTGAGGGCTGCGATGGCTTGCTCAGCGAGAAGTTTATTGAAGAAGCTTCGCTAAAGCGCAAATGTGAGCAACTCTACTCTATCGGGGCAAAAGAGCTTCTAGAGGTTTCGAGCGAGCAGTATAGAGAATTCACATCGACAAGGATTGTCCATGCGATGGGGTATCCTCTCTGGAGGCCGATGCGCGGGCCGGCGATTTTTGGCGGCGGTGCGATTTACCCGATGGGCGAGAATAAAATAGCAGTCATAATGATAGCGGCGCTTGACTGGAAGTATAAAGATTTCTCTATCCAAGATGCGTTAGAGAGATTTAAACAGCAGAAATTTGTCAAGCGTTTTATAGCCGGCGCAAAAATTTTAGAAGCCGGCGCAAAGATGATTCCAGAGGCTGGACTTCGCGCTATTCCGCGCGATGAAAATAATTCTATCGGAAGCGCAAACGTTGCAATTCTTGGCGACAGCGCAGGCCTTGTGAATATGCTAAAGATTAAGGGAATGCATAACTCTATATATTCTGGAATTGCCGCTGGCGATGCAATCAGTGAGATTGATGGCGATTATTCAAGCTTTGCTACGAGCTACACCAAGCATCTAGAAAAAATCGGTGTTTTAGACGAGCTATCACGAGCTTCTAATTTTAGGCAGACTATAAAGAAGTTTGGCCTACTCTTTGGAATGCCGCTTGGCGCGATTGGGCTATTTTTGCCAGAGTTTGATGTCAAAAAAGACTATGAGAGTATTTCAAAGTCTAGCTATCCGTTAAAGCTCGACGCTTATGATAAATCAACGTTTGTTGCCCACGTCAAAAGCAGTCACCGCGAAGATCAGCCATCCCATTTGATTATTAAAGATGAGAATGTTTGCAAGAAAGAATGTATGCCTAAATACAACGCGCCTTGCGTGTCGTTTTGTCCGGCGGGTGTTTATGAGGTAGTCTCCGCGCAGCTAAAGGCGGCGAATCCCTCCAACTGCCTCCATTGCAAGACTTGTCAGCGCAAATGCCCGTTTGATAATATTAGATGGATAGCCCCAGAGGGCGGCGGCGGGCCTGATACTCAAGAGATGTAGCAGAAGCGGGGCGTCTTTTACTTTACTTTGCAGCCTTATTCTATAGAATGATGCAAATTGAATACTAAAATCTAAACAATTGGAGTGATAAATGAAACCAACATTATTGGTAATGGCAGCTGGAATGGGTTCAAGGTATGGCGGTCTAAAACAGATCGACCCAGTCGGCCCTAGTGATGAGATAATAATTGAATACTCAATATACGATGCAATCAGGGCAGGCTTTGGTAAGATTGTCTTTGTAGTGCGCAGAGAGTTTGAAGATGCGTTTAGAGAAGCGATTGGAGCCAAAGCCGCGTCAAAGATTGACATTGAATACACATACCAAGAGATGGACCGCTGCATCGGAGACCACAAAATCCCAGATGGTAGAGAGAAACCTTGGGGAACAGGCCATGCGATATTGGTCGCTAAAGAATTAATAAATGAACCGTTCGCAGTTATCAATGCAGACGATTTCTACGGCGCTGATGCGTTCAATCTAATGAGTGAGTTTCTATCCAGAGAAGACGCCAGCGAAGGCGATTATTCTATGGTTGGCTACCCACTGCGCAACACACTTAGCGACCATGGAAGCGTTTCACGCGGAGTTTGCCAATGTAGCGAGCAAGGCCTGATGCAAAAGGTTGTTGAGCACACTGACATTGAAAGGGCTGGCTCTGACGGAGTTTGCAAAATGCCAGACGGTTCGCAAAAACAGCTAAGCGGAGACGTGATTGTATCTATGAATTTCTGGGGATTCCAGCCTCAAATATTCAACCATCTAGATGAGCAGTTTACCGAGTTCCTGCAAGAGAGAGGTAATGAGCTTAAAAGCGAATTCTACATACCAAGCGTTGTTGATAGGCTAGTAACCGAATCGCTAGCAACAGTAAAAGTCTTAGAAACAAGCGGAAGCTGGTTCGGCGTCACATACAAACAAGACAAACCAATCGTAGCCGCAAGCATAAAGGCTCTTGTTGAGTCAGGTGTATATCCAGCGAATCTTTGGGATTAGTGGCGTTTTTAACCGCAGATGAACGCAGATGAAAAGAATGGAGTTAGTTGTTACGAGTAAAACAGGGACTGGTATGTTCGGCCTCCGGCCGGTTGCAGGTGTCCCTGCTTTACGGCACAACTTTAAAACCACATTCAATCCCCAAAAAAAACACCACCACGCCATCACGCAAAAACCGAAAATAGGTAACTGTCCCCATTTAAGTAAAACCGCTGATGAATACAGATGGAAAAAGCTTTTCACCATTAAGATCGTGAACTCCTGGGAGCGCGGAGCCCCAGCTCCGCATATCGTTCAATTCAGTTTTGACATTACAAGCGTTGCTCAATCTTTCATTCCAGATAAATGTTTTTCGCTTAGCGCGGTGGCGCAAGCCGCCCGACGTAAATTACAACGGCAACGCCGTTTCCAACTTGCCCGACGTAGAACAACGCGGCGATAGCCGCATTTCAATTTTCTAAAACACAAATGCTGTATTAGCATGAATTTAAAACCGCCCAACTGGGCGGTTTTTTTTGTTTATAGGCTTCTCATGCAATTGACCGTAAGTAAAGTGCAAAAAAGACTTTAAACAGCTTAATATACTTGACTGTTTGCCTAACAGAGTTATACTGGTCTTACTATCGGGTGTTGTTGGTTGAGACGTTTGATTATGCTAATTTTATCTGACATACCCTAACCAGGAGATCTGTTACACACTGTGTAGCAAATTAAGCTGGAGTTATAACCGTTTAATTCTTCAATTAAACGATGTCCAAATCATCTCGGGCAACAATAGGAAGTGTAATGAAAGAAATCAATATTAAATCGGTGCAATCCTCATTATTGCTTGATACACTCCTTGGGAATGCTATTGGATAATAATATGTTGTACTTTTTAGTAACACAATACCAAGTTGAAATATGGATGAAAAATTGAGAGATGGTCGATATTTACTGTTTTTAGATATTCTTGGTTTTAGCAATCTTGTCGAAGAAAAGAGCCTTAGTGAAGTTTATGATGTTATCAACTCTGCACTCCGCTCATTTTCACGATGGGAGGAGATTAATAACCAATTTAAAACAATCTACTTTTCAGACACTTTTTTATTCTACCAAGAAACAAAAGGTTATGGAGATTGGGCATTTTTAGATGTCTATGCGATTGGTGGAATGCTTTTGTCTTCTTTACTTGCACAGGGAATACCAGCTAGAGGCTCTATAGTTTTTGGGGAGTTTGAAGTGAAAATTGATTTCCAAAATAAGCACCAACTATATTTTGGAAAAGCTCTTATTGAAGCATATAAAACCGAAAAAAAAGAACAGTGGATTGGAATTGCTATTCAGCCATCTGCTTGGATTCCATTTGAGGAAAATAATAAAGGAAAAATTAGATTATTTGAGAGTGAGCATGTTTGGAAATACAGGTATGATAATGTATTACTATTGAACCCATTTATCAAAATTCGTGGTTGGTATTCTTCCGATCTAATTGGAGAATTAGAGAAGCCGTATGAAGCATGGGATGCTCCTGAGTTTTCGAATGATATTTTAGGCTTTCGTTTTCTTATTGATAAGGCTTTTGAGTATGCCAATGAAGGTGATTTTACAGGAAAAGAAGCAATCAAGTATCATGCTACAGTAGCTTTTTTAAAAGAAGTTATGGGTAAAGAAATTTATCAGTGGGCTAAAAAAATAAGTGTAACAGAAAAAAACAGCTAACGCTTTAAATGCTATCTGATTTGGCGTTAGGCATGCTTGGAAAATATCCCTAACTTCTTTAATTCTTTTTTAACAGTTGCTTAGTACTATAATTCATACATGGTCTACTATCCGACAACAATAAAAAGTGCATAATACATAATCATTGCAATCCCCATTGTTGTCTGATATACTCCTTTTGAATGATGTTGGATAGTAATATGTTAGAGGCAGAGATGAACCACGGTCAGAAAGCAGAAGATACGCTTGAGGGCGTCTGCCACCGTCTATTTGGTGGAGACTTTGTCCTGCGTTCTCCTTCTCTTATTGACCCTAGCGGGACGACGGAACTTGCTGATTTCTTTGTTCTGATTGATGACACGGCCATCATCTTTCAGTCAAAGTCCTTGTCTTGTGACGTAACAGACCTCAACGATATAAAGTTCGGTCGCATCCGAAAGAAGTACGAGCATGCCAAGAAACAATTGAACACTGCTTTGAATGCGCATAATCGTGGTGCTGAAGTCCGCGCCGTTTCACCGCTTGACATTGCTTTCACGTTAGACTGGAGCGTGATTCATAAGCGAATCGGTATTGTAACACTGAACGTCAATGACCACGCCTATGAAGACCCCGAGTTTCGGTTTCAGTTTCCACAGCTCGTTGAGGAACACCGTGGAATCATGGTGCACACATTCATTCTTGCAGACCTCGTTCGAATGCTGGATGAACTCAGTACTCCTGCTGACGTGTTACTCTACCTTACCACGCGGGAGAAAGCATTCGGTTGCGGGCGAGTCATTATTAGCAATGAACTCGATCTTCTGGCATTCTCAAAGGCCGACTACCCTCAGCTTGAAAAGGTTTTCTCGGATCCATCTTTTCACATCGTGGTGGCTCCCGGTTTCTGGGAGGACTTCCGCTCTTCTTACGATGAACGCATAATCGAAAGAGACAATAGGTTTAAATCGAGTTGGTTGATCGACCAGCTTATTAGGGAGATGCACACGGCTGTCGATTTTACTGCGGAGCAATACGAATTGACGCTACAACAATCCGTAGTGCAATACCTTAAGCTTATTGGGAAGCTCGGGAAGCTCACACGAATGGAAAGAGCCGAGGTTTCGCAAAAACTCTTTGAAAAGATGGAGAAGACTAAAAAGAGCAAATGGGGCTACTTTATCTATGCAAGCGTTCTGGCCAACACAGCATTCCTGTTTCTCCTCTTCAACGAAGAGGACCGTGAGAAGCGGAAGGCATTCCTTGAGAATCTCTGCTTGGAGGCATGTCACTTGGTCTCCGAATCATGCTTGATAGGCATTGCCACTGGGGGAGCTCAATCGTCAAGTATAAGTACCGATGCCATATTGCTTGATGTAACTGAAGTGAAACGTAAAGTCTCATTCAGCAAGTTTCAGTTCTTTAAGAAGCCAGAGAGGAAGAGCATAACAGAATGGGGTCCTCAACAATGAAATCCACAATACAACAGGCACGTGCAGACGGTAGACTATGTGTTTTTAGGATTGCAGTGGTCTTTTAGTGTTTTGAGAGAATTATTGATGAGATTCAAGAGCGGGTAACCGTTGATGTCTTTGGTA
>WGDE01000125.1 GCA_015493385.1 Phycisphaerae bacterium | reverse complement strand
GGTTAAAACTGTTTTCTGAACTGCCATCCAACTACCTCTACCTACGTTAATGTGTGGTATCTTTAACGCAGGCATTTTGATTGCACCAAGCAAAAAACCTTTAGCAGTATCTCCAAGAACGCCCTTCATATTTAAATTATCCCGTCTTCCAAGCCCCCAATCTCGAGTATTTCTGAGCAATGCACGAGTTCCACCACCAACAGCACCGGCAACCATAGGACCAGCATAAAGGAGAGTCTCTCCGGATGCCGCTCCACTAATCGCTGCTATTGCATAATCACTCCAATCGGTTGGTTTATCGTCTAACAAATCCACAATGCCCTGAGATATCAAACCTCCGATTGCGCCGACTGAAGCAAATATTGCATCGTCAATTCCAAACCACTCGCCCAATGGATCGTTAAAATTGGTTGGGCTATTTCCACAATACGCATACCAGTTCATCCCATCAGCATAGCCAATTGGGTCTGTCTGCATAAATCTACCAATTTTAGGATTATAAACCCTTGCGCGATAACTATAGAGTTTGGTGCTGCTGTCATACCTTCTCGCCGTAAACATATATGGATTGCCAACAGCGGAAGTATTAATAAACTCGCCCGAAGCATTGTAAATACCTGTATTGCCAAAAGCATCGTACGAATATTTCTCTACAATCTGCGCAGACGCATCAGTTAATGCAACAACGCTACCAAGCGCATCATAGTGGTAATAATATTTCTTTTCTAAAGAACCGTCATACTCAATCATAACTATCGGCTCATCTACAGCAGGACCATAGATAAATTTACGCAAAATACTGTATGTGCCATCATTTTCTCTAACGTACTCCGCAATTATATCATTGGCGTTATAGACAAAGTGAATTTGCTGACCTTGCCTAGTTTGCTCCGATATCCTAGAGAGATAATCATACTGATATGAGACTATTAAATCCTGCCCAAGCCAGATTTCTTTTAGTCTATTTTGACTGTCATAAACGTATCTGTAATGCCCATCGTTAGTTAAATTCCCTTTGGCATCATAGCTCAATTCAATGTTACCGATTGAATCGTATTGATTGAGGCAGTTATCACTGATGTAATTGATTTCTGTTGAGCCATTATCAACTGACACTCGATTGCCAAGAATATCGTATGCGTAGCTAGTTTGAGAAGTAGCCGCGTCATTCTCTAGCAAGAGTCTATAACTACTGTCATATTGGTAATTGAAAGATATTGAATCATTGATAGTTTTGCTAAGCCTTAGCCCAACATTATCGTATGTGTACGTAAATGATAGCGCAGAGTCATCGCCGCTCAGAGATGCGTTGCTTATATTCACTAGGCGATTTGCAAGATCAAAATTGTATGTTGCAACCGACGAATCCGCCAATACCACCTGTTTGCGCCGTGAGAGTTCATCGTAAGAGTATTGGGCTATTTTTCCGCCATCGCCATCCTTGATAGAAATAAGCCTAGACATTGGATCGTAACTAAATTCCACATACGAACCGTCTGGGTAAATCAGCTTGCTAATTCTGTTTAGCTTATCGTATTCATAAGAGACTTCGAAATTTGCAAAATCAATATCTCCTGTACATCTACCAAGCCTATCGTAGTTAAAATGGTCAATAACTGCGCCGCCCTCTCGAACGTTCTTGAGCCGACCGGCTATGTCATATTCGTATTGATATGAGAAATCTGGAGAGATTTTCGAGGTCAATCTATCTCTGGAATCATAGCTAAATGTGGTAATATCTCCGGCTCTATTTCTATAACGCAGAGGGTTTGAATTTTTATCATACTCAAGAATCTCTTCTTTGCTCTGGTCTGGATATAAAGTCTCAACTAACCGACCAAAACCGTCGTAAGTGTAACTTGTGCGATTGCCCTTAGCGTCTACAATGGCGATTAGCTCAGAATCCCCATTGTAGAACCGATGAGTCTCCCCGCCCTGCGCATCTATCGTGGCCTCTAGCAAAGAAGGCTGACTGTATAGGAACGTAGTCACATTTCCATTTGCATCGACTTGCTTATCTATTGCCTCATTCTTGTTGTAGATTGTTTCTCTCTCAATCCCAAGAGAATCTTTTATCTTAGTTATGTTGTCAAGCGTATCGTAATAAAACTGAGTAACTTGATTCTCCGTGTTATCAAAATCTCCAAGCTGCGCTTGAGAGAGGCTAAGTTTTTGGTTCTTATTGTAATCAAATTTTGTAATATAACCCAACGCCGTCTGAATTTGCAGTAACTCGCCAAGAGCATCGTATTGATACTCTATAGCATTTCCCAGACAGTTTTCTACGCGGCTAACATTGCCATATATGTCATACTCAAAAGAAGTTTCAATATTGCTACAGCTACCATCTAGACCATAATCGAATATAACTTTATGTAGCCTGCCAAAATTTCTAGCCACATCTTCATCTTGATAATACAGATATTTCGTAACAATGCCATCGCTTGATGTGATTGTTTCAATTTGCCCATACACGTTATAACTAAATTCGGCTGTGGCCGAAATCATCTCGCCGTCAACCAAAGTTTCTGGATAAGTTATTTGAGTGAGATTTCCATTGTCATCATAGCTGTAGTGCGTGGTAGAGCCATTAGGCTTTACTACTGAAGCAACTCTATTTGGATGCTGTAGGCAATACGAATAGAATGTAGCGCAAACGTTTGGATTATCTGCTTCGTTAGGGTCGCTAACTTTCGTCTTAACAAATACAGCAGTAAGGTTACCTAATTCATTATATTGATAATCAACACACCTCCCAGATGGTGAGATTTCCCTACTAAGCAAAAGATTCTCCGTATAAAAATAGCTAGTCTTAAACGAATTTGGATCTTGAGACGAATCTTTAGCAAAGACAGTCTTGCTCTTTAGCTGACCAGAATCAGTATATTCATACAACTGTCTAAAGCCCTGCCTGTCTGTATATGTAACAAAATTAGAATCGCTGTTTGAATAATCAAATCTATGGATTCCGTCACCCTCGCGTTGTGATTGAATATTACGATTTCTATATTCATTCTCTAGATAGACATCTCCATTTGGATCAGTTATTGAGATGATTCTGTGGTCGAAGTCATACGAATATTTGGTTTGTAAACCAAGCGGATATTTCGCCGTGGTTGGCGTTGTAGTAGTTATTAAATCGTTTGTGTCTGGATCGTAAGAGTAAGACCAAACTCTATTTGTAGACTCATCTGTTACCGATGCCAATAATCCATCGTCATTATAGGAGAGTGTAATTTCTCTTTGTAAATCGTCAATTATCTTAACAAGCTGATACTCAAACGCAACTGCGCAACGCCTATCGTTTAACCCAGTATCAGAAGAGCTTTGCAGATATTTAGACCTGCCAATAATCTCACATTTCTTATCATTGCCATCTTCGTCTTTGCGATAAACAAAGCTCAGTGAGTTATTATTTGCATCTCTTATAGATGACAGGTTGCCGTTTGAGTCGAAAGAATATCTATAACCATTTTTTCTAACGAGCTCATACACGCCATCGCCATTGATTGCTATGTAACTGCTCAAGTCCTGAGATCTTGTAAAAATATTTGACTCTTTATTATCTCTCTGATATCTGCGTCTTGAGCCATCCCCATCTAAAAGAATCAACGTATTGGGATCGCTGAGCCTGCGCAGCTTAATATTGTAAGACATATCCCAACCGTAACCGAATTGTGAATTATACTCTCTTCGGCTCGCATAGGTTCTCTTGAAAACGATAGGCATCACTCTGCCCTGTATCTCAAAGTCTATTACGCTTCTGCCATACTCGCCATTCTTGAGATAGACAGGGTCTGCCGCAACTGCTGGCATAACCTTGTTTTGAGTCGCTACTGGCTCTGGCGCAGAATCTATCGAGGAAACGAGAGAGTCTTCATACTCTTTAAATAAATCGTCAAACTCAGCCTTACTTGCCCCATCGGGAAAATATTCTCTTAAGAAGCCATCAATATTACCGCTTGCACTATCTTGAATAAGATCTAAAACAAGCTGTCTTTTTCTTGGATCAAGAAAAGTCTTACCAAGAATGCTATTGTAAAATGATTGAGGATCGCTTATTGTAAAATCACAACTGGCAAAATAATAATACTTCATATCCCTGCAATATACAGGACTCTTCCAACCAGAATTCGGTACATATTTATACATTATATAATCGTTTTCATAGCCACCATTATCTCCATAGTCACCTGAATAACAGATTATGAAAATCCAAGTGTTGTCTGAGACCTCAACAATTACATCACCGTTTTTGAGCCTATCAAAACAGGTTATCCCAGAATAAACATTAGCCACAAATAACAACAAAAACACTACTAGTATATTTTTCTTCATAATAATCTCCATCCTCGTTATTAATTATAAACACCAATTTGAGTGGTCAAAGATTCTTGCATTCCAGAAAACCTGACGCGCACATTGTAGAGCCCTTGCAGAGCAGGCAATCGATTATTAAAATCACGACCATACCAAAGGCAACTATTAGAACCCACAATTGCCTGCGCATTTATTGACGAAACGATATTGTTTGATGGGTCTATAAATTCTACAACGACTTGCGCATCAGTATTACTTCGATAGTAAACTCGCGAGCATTCTCCATAGCTTGTTATGATTCGATAGGGATTACAAATAACATCTGTAATCATATTTTCATAGTCTAGATGACAATCAATAGCCGACGAAACCTGAGACGAATCAAGTGTGAGAGTTATTTTATAATCACCACGCAGCGCTATGAGACCCGAAGAATCTCTTCCGTCCCAAGAGTATGTATTCTTGCCAGATGAGACATTTATCCTACTATCTAAAAGAATCAACCCTGTTTTTAAAGACTCTATCTTTACCGTTGCACTAGAGCTTAAGTTTGACCAATATTCGACAGTTACGCTTTGATTTTCAGTTGGGTCAAAATCTGGATTGTCCGTTGTAATTCTAAAAATCTTAGCATCAACATCAGTGAATGCGCAAGGGTCGTATCCATATAGATATTCGCTCAGGTTATCAAAATTATCACCATCTAAAGGATTGTCCGGTCCGCAGCCATCGGATGCAGAATATGCAAGACTAGAAAAATACTTCAACTCCCAAGCATCGAGGAGAGAATCGTTGTCTGTATCTATAGACACCGCCGCTTGGTCAGTATTGCCATAGTAGCCGATATTAGCCCTACCACCGTTGGGGACTGGTTCATTTGAAAAATCAGACCAAGGGCTCGCCGCATCAATACAGAGAGAATCGCTGCGCAGATGATAGTCTGAATTGATATCAACAAAATTCGGTGCATCACTTAATATTGCAACACCCGTATTGTAAACGTACGTGCTAGAACCCTTTACAAGTGTAGATTCAAGACACGAATATAGAATGTCGCCATGATAGTTGTATAAATCGCCATAAGAACTACGACTGCCATTATTCCATATTATGCAATTCTCAATGCTGTCAATACTCCCATCAATGCCGTAGTGTTTGTTATTGACTACGGTAGAATTTCTCAGATATGTCGATTTGCCATCTTGCGCAGCTACTGCAATAATCCCACGATAAGAACTTGAGTATGTACTCCTACAACCATTACCGCTCACCAAACAGTTCTGCGCATGTATGATTCCCCTCAAGCCAATCCCTTGATTACGCTGGATTCTAGAATTCTTGATAAATAGATTTACGCCACAGTTAATGCCATACCAACTATTATCACTTATATCGCAGTTATAAATATCAAGAAAACCACCCTTGGGCATGTAAATTCCATTATAGTTGCCACTTATATGGCAATCACTCAAAATTACTTCAAGATTATTGGGATAAGACCGCGTTGACATACCAGCAGTGTTATTCTCAAAATTACAATGCCTAATATTAACCTTACTTTTTTGTATAAGAAGAACACCCGTATTGGAATCTAAAAAACTCAGTCCCTCTATATCAAGGTCGCATTTATTAATTTCAATGACATTGGCATTAGGGGCTCGCAATATTGTGTTTTCTACGCAGCTAAAATCTAATGGATTGACGCTTCTTATAGTCAATTTTCGATAATCGCTTGGAGTAGCAGAGGTTCCCAAATACTCACCTCTTGTGAGAACTATAATGTCACCATCTAGGCTAGCATCAACCGCGTCTTGAAGCGAGCTGTACCAAACACTCATATCTCTTGTAATGTAGATGCGATTCTCTTTGTCTTGCCATTTCCAATTTTGAGAGAATATTGACATATCAAGATAGTCGACTCTGTTGTCATGATTAAAATCGCAAGATTGCTCGTAATTGATATCTCCAAGAGCACTTGGCATCGCCTGCGCAAATATGAACAAATCGTCTGAATCTATGCACAGATCGCCTGTTAAATCGCCTACGACATTGCTATCTGCGCCAAGTGAAAATGGCGACGCAACGATAATTATCACCGCAAGAAAATAAAATACCAACCTCAAATCTCTACTGAAAACAACTCTTTTCATACTGATTCCTCAAACAAGTTTATAATAAAACATATTATCTTGAGCGAGAAACATTACAGTATGTACGTGGAAATTTCAACTACTTTTTATTCGGAAATTACTTACATGCAGATTGAGAATGAAAAAGACGTAAAAGACTAAAAGATTTTACCATGAATAAACTATGCAACCAGAGCCTCCCGATTTCTGTTATAATTCGGTCTCGTAATGATGACCTGCCATTTGGCTCGTGATCGTTGAACGTCACAATAACATTT
>WGDE01000124.1 GCA_015493385.1 Phycisphaerae bacterium | reverse complement strand
CTGCTGCAACATATGAAATAAAGAAGTCCTACTGGGATATGATCTTTATTGCTGACGATTTCATTGACTCTAGTGAAGATAAAGCTAACGATGAAACGGTTGTCGATCCGATTATTTACATACATTCGTTAGCTCCAACAACCTCCCTAGTTGTCATCAGCGACGAAGATGACTCAAAAAATGCAATAAATGCCATTAAAAGTGGGGCGGCAAACTTTCTTCCAAGGCCAATAGACAAGAAAAGGCTATTGGAAATTATCTCCAACAAGAAAGAGAAAGTCGCAAAGAAAAAACAACCACTGGAGATTGCGCATAGTAGCGGTTGCTACTACATGGTAGGCTCGTCTGAAAAGATTAGAAAGCTCATTCAAACCGCCCAAAAGGTCGCCAAGACTAGAGCATCTGTCATGCTTAGTGGACCAAATGGTACGGGTAAAGAACTAGTAGCACAACTGATACACAATAACAGCAAACGAGCAAATAATAATTTCATTAAACTAAACTGCGCAGCGCTAAGTGAGAGCCTTCTACAGAGCGAGCTATTTGGGCACGAAAGAGGCTCATTTACTGGCGCATTAACAACAAGAAAAGGAAAGTTCGAGAGAGCAAATCACGGCACGATTCTTCTCGATGAAATCACAGAGACATCTCTGGCCTTCCAATCTCAGCTCCTAAGAGTCCTTGAACAAGGTTCTATAGAGAGAGTTGGCGGCGATAAAGAAATCGCTTTAGATTTGCGTGTTATATGTACAACAAATAAGAACATACACGAGCAAATTAGATTGGGTAAATTCAGGGAAGACCTCTACTACAGATTAAGCACAATCACAATAAATTTACCGCCTCTTAAAGACCGCAAGGAGGATATATTAGAGCTTGTTTCACACTTCATTGATATTTTTGCAGGAGAAACAGACAGAATAATCAAAAAGATTGATAAAAATCTCCTTGAAGTGTTTGAGAAATACAGTTGGCCGGGTAATATTAGGCAACTGCGTAATGCAGTTCATAGTTGTTTAATACTTGGAGATGGCCCTATATTAAGCCTAGTTAATACAGACTGGATAGACCAAGACTTACTCTGTATGCACAGAGCAATGTCCGATAACAACTCGTCGGTTGTAGGTCAGAGTTTGCGAGAATTAGAAAAACAAGCCATTCTAGCCACTCTAGAACATAGCGAAGGGAATCAAACAAAAGCAGCTAAACTATTGGGCATTACGAACCGAACCCTAAGAGACAAAATAAAACGATACAGGGATACCGCTACGGCTAGCGACAATTCTCTTAGGGTATTAAATTAGCTAACGAGGTTTGATAATGGCAGATCAGAACGAGAATGAAGAAGTTAAAGATGATGAGTCTAAGGAGCAATCTGCTGAAGAGACTGTGAGTAATTCATCAAAAGTAAATATTGTAATGTGGGCGATTTTAGCTACCGTAGTACTCATCGGTTTTAGCGGTGGATACGGGGCCGCTAAGATTTTCGCATCTCCAGAACCACAGGTAGAAAATGTGGTAGAGGAAGAAAAGGTAGAAGAGCCTCTTGTTGAGCCAACTCAGGAGGAAGATAATAGTTGGGAATTTTCTCTAGATACAGTAATAGCTAACCTAGACGAACCTGGTGTAACACGTTACGTTAGAGCTACGTTGCTATTGAGAATAAGTAACGATCTGCCAGAAGCAGAATACAGAGAAACACTAGAGAGTAAGAGATCGGAATTAGTTGACTGGTTATATTCGTATATGGCCGGGCTTAGCCTTGAAGATGTTCAGGGAACAAGGAATCTTGAAAGATTCAAATTGGAAGTACAGAAAAACTTTAATGACTTATTATTTCCAGATTCAAAACCAATGATTGTTAGAATTTTGACTAAGGAGTTTCAAATACAATGATTAAAGCTTCCTCCGGGAATAATATCAGCAAGGACAAGTTAATATCCATACTAAAGAGAGTGCAGCTAAACTCCCCTAAGATTGACTCTAATGTCAAGTACAGCGAGCATAATTGGCACAAGCCAAGACACTTTAGTATTGAGCAGTCTGCTACACTGAAATTATTTTCGGAAAAATTAGCTGAATACATACAAGCAGATATAACAAATCTGTGCCACGGAGATTTCATTGTATCGCCACTGTCTATAACGGAACACTACTCCTATACATTAGAGAGAGATTTCTATAATAATGAACAAAATTATTATCTTAATCTTGGTCATGACAAAACTGTAAGTCAAGGATTTGTAGCAATTAACAAAAAATCCGCCCTTTCAATGGTTAGATTTATATTGGCTGGGGAAGATGAGCCCGAAGAGGAACAACAAAATATATCAAATCTTGAAGAGAGTTTAATTTTTGATACCGCCGAGACTGCTGTCGTTGCTCTGGACAAAACCTCGCAGAGCCGCGGTGGTTATAGCTTAGTCTCTAGCCCTGAATTGGTTCGCGGTAATTGGCCTCTCAATCTTGATAGCCTAGAAGAGCTTTGCAGACTCGATTTTAAAATAGAGAAAAAAGATGGCTCTGCTGAGCTATCAATCATTATTGTGTCTAAACTACTAGAACCTGCCCTAAAAGCAGATAATTCTCACCCTAAGATAGATAAGAAAGCTATTGAGAGAGCATTATCTGAAAATATCTCTAAAGTTCCCGTTACTATCAGTGCAAAGATTTCTACTGACCTATTACAAATGCAAGATATTACAGGTCTCCAGCCTGGAGATCTTATAGTTCTAAATAAGAAAGCGAATGAGCCCATTGACATTCAAGTCAATGGAACAGACGTACTACACGGCTTCCCTGCCACTTTAGGAAGCCAGTTAGCGTTAACTATAACACAAAAAGAAGATTTCTAATTATTAAAAGGATTTAATAATGGCTCAGACAGAAACTGACAATACAAATACCCAAGAAGGTGCGACTAATGCGCAGACGGTAGAGTTCTCAGAGGCGCAGGACCTTGGCATAAAAAATAGTGATGGTAAAATAGAGATGCTTCTGGACATTAACATGCCCATCACGGTTACTTTGGGAAGCACCGAGATTCCTGTTAAGCAACTCCTTCAGCTTTGCCCTGGCTCTGTACTCCAACTTGATAAACTAATTGATGAACCTGCTGAATTATATGTCCAAGATATCAAATTTGCCACTGGCGATATCGTTATTGTTGACGGACACTTCGCTATAAGAATCAAAGAGATTGAAGGAGCATCAGCGCAAATCACTACAGAGACTGATACTCAAGAGAATAGCAACAATCAATAAAAGCAATCTATTAATACTCAGTAACGGACTACTGATTTGATGCCAAAAGAAGAATCACAACCAAAGATTCCTACAATAAGAGGTAAAATCGATAGCAACATTCTATTTGCATTTGGTCTTGTTGCCATTTTAGCAACTTTACTAATACCTCTACCGCCGGTAATGATAGACTTTCTCATCATCATAAGCATATCGATGTCTATCGTTATATTGATAACAACATTATCAGCAAATGAACCAATGGACTTGTCAACATTTCCGTCTATGCTACTGGTGGTAACCCTATTTAGGCTCTCACTCAACGTCGCATCAACAAGACAGATATTACTTCAAGGAAATGCCGGTAAGATGGTCTCAACATTTGGAGATTTCGTTGCTGGTGGTAATCTCGTTGTAGGTCTAGTTATATTCTTAATTCTCGTATTAATACAATTTATCGTCATTACTAAAGGTGCCGAGAGGGTTAGTGAGGTTGGCGCACGATTTACACTCGACGCAATGCCTGGTAAACAAATGGCTATTGATGCCGACCTAAATGCCGGCAATATAACTGATAAACAAGCACATGATAGGCGAAAAAAAATCATCTCTGAGAGTGAATTTTATGGTTCTATGGATGGTGCTAGTAAGTTTATCAGAGGTGATGCAATGGCAGGCCTTGTTATAACAGCAATCAACTTAATCGGTGGAATTCTAATCGGCTATTCAAGGGGGATGGACTTCCCTACTGCTGCAAAGACATATAGCATTCTATCTATTGGTGATGGTCTTGCAAGTCAACTACCTTCAATTATTATATCGCTTAGTTCAGCATTTCTAGTAACTAAAGGACGTTCATCTCAGACCGTTAGTAAAGATATCTCAAATCAGATATTAAGAAATAATCAGCCTCTTATAATTGCAGCGGTAATTATCGCCCTATTCACCTTTGTTCATGGATTTGCAAAGGTACCATTCCTATTGGTATCAGCAACTCTTGCTTGGATAGCATTTAGCAATATCAGAAGAACTAAGAATATTGCAATCGAAAAGAAAAAGACTCAAATTGCCAAAAAAGATGATCAGATACCAGTAGAAAACCTCCTAGATATCGATGCAATATCTGTGATGGTAGGAGTCCGTCTAATCTCCATGGTTGACCCGCGTAAAAAGACTGGAATTTTTGAGCGAATCGGAGCCATAAGAAGGAAATTTGCACAAGAGCTTGGTTTGATTGTACCGCTTGTTCGACTCAAAGATGATATTAATCTAGAACCTAACACATATGAGATTAGGATTTTTGACCATGTTGTAGCAAGTGGCTCACTAGAGCCTGAAAAATTCTTAGCGATGGACTCTGGAGCAACAAACATTACAGTCCAAGGAATCCCAACAAAAGAACCGGTATATGGATTGCCTGCGATATGGATTAGCGAAGAAGACAAAGACAACGCTGAGCTTGGCGGCTATACAGTCATTGACCCTGAATCTGTACTGATTACTCATTTATCAGAAACTTTAAGCCAACATGCACATGAAATATTGACACGTGAAGATGTTGGGCAATTAGTCGAGAGGTTAAGAAGTACGCAACCATCCTTGGTCGGCGATGTTATTGGCGAGCTTGTTAACATTGGACTCTTGCAACGTGTACTACAAAATCTACTCGCCGATAGAATCCCAATTAGGGATCTGCCACGCATACTCGAATCCCTAAGCGAGCATGCACCAAAAACAAAGAACGCTAACTACCTAACCGAACTAGTTAGAAAATCAATCACTAGAACAATCACTGAGGCTTACAAAAACTCTGATAATAAGATAATTGCAATCAGCCTAGACCCAGAACTTGAACATCAACTACTTAGCTCTTTAAAGCAAGAAGGTGATAATATGTTTATGACAGTGTCGCCGCAGATTACTATGAAACTCTGCGAGAAACTAGCACAAAGCTGGCGTGACGGCATGAGCAAGGGGTACGATTCAATAGTTATGCTCTGCGACTCACGTTTGAGAAGGCCTTTAGCCGAAACAATATCAAGGAGCGTTCCACGACTTCCTGTTGTTGCTTATGATGAAATCGCTGCAGAAGTAGAAGTGCAACCTATTGATGCCATTTCAATAGAACAAGACAACAACAATATGACCGTAGAACAAATGGTAGCAGCAAGTTAAGATTTTTAAAAGAGATGAATAATAATATTAAATCATTTGCGATAAGAGCCGCTGTAGTAATGTACTTCCTGATGAGTATCGTCGGAATGCATACCGGTGTATGTTCAGCCACAGATTGCAAGAGAGCTTTTATTGGCGCAGTCATAACATATATTACGATATTAATCGCAGGAAATATTATTCTTAGTGTCATAATAGACAATCTAGCGAATAAGAAGTCTCAAGAGAAATTCAATAAGACACCTGATAAAGAAAGTGAAAATGAATTCTAATGACAGTACCTGCTCCATACAAAGACGTTATCATAAATAAAGATAAAGAAAAGAGCAGGGCTAGAAATCTAACATCAAGTAGCAATTCAAACCAAAGTGACACTTCACACCTAGCTGCGCAGGCTACTCGCTTGTACGGAAGTTGTACTAAAAAAAGCCCTGATGAGCTTGTAGTGGAGTATATTCCTCTAGTCCATAGGATTGTATCTCAAGTTGCTAGCTATATAAGGCCACCTCTAACAAAAGACGACCTCGTTAGCGCAGGTTGCGTGGGACTTGTTAAAGCGGCAAACAATTTTGACCCATTTAGAGATGCAGATTTTAAAACTTATGCATATATTAGAGTGCGTGGTGCAGTAATTGACGAGCTGCGCAGTTGGTCTT
>WGDE01000123.1 GCA_015493385.1 Phycisphaerae bacterium | reverse complement strand
GCGTCAGATGTGTATAAGAGACAGGTTTCACAAATTCCACGGGTTCTCATCCCATCTATGCATAAAAAAACAGGTCGACCATAAAAGGTCAACCTGTTTTTATAGGCGACGATGGGATTCGCTTGCTGTGCTGCGCGGCTTTCGCTTCGCTCTTGTCGAACCCATGTGTGTGTAATTTGCTTCACAAATTCCACGGGTTCAAACCCCACCGTCGCCCCCCAAAAAAAAGGACAGATCGACCATAAAGGTCAATCTGTCCTTTTAAAATAGGCGACGATGGGATTCGCTTGCTTCGCTGCGCGGCTTTCGCTGCGCTCTTGTCGAACCCATGTGGTGTAATTTGTTTCACAAATTCCACGGGTTCGAACCCCATCTCTGCATAAAAAAAGCAGGTCGACCAAATAGGTCAGCCTGCTTTTTATAGGCGACGATGGGATTCGAACCCATGAATATCGGTTTTGCAAACCGACGCCTTAGTCCACTTGGCTACGTCGCCGAAAGAGTCTTTTTTTGCTTGCGACTCATATCGAGTGGGTAATCTACACAGTCATGCCGTTATTTGCAAGGAAAATAGCTTTATTAGCTTAAAAAAAGATGCGAATGGCGGAAAAATATGTACTTGTTTGGCTTTGGGGTATTGGTGAGAGTTTGTCAAAAATAAATATGGCTTTTTTTGCGTAATACGGGGCGATAAGTGGCGATTTTGTTGACTTTTATGATATTTGAGATTATCATTATCACAGCCTAAAATGTTGCAGTAATACCCCGTATTGTTTGCGGCTGTGAGGGTATGGAAACTCGTGTATTTTTACGGAGAAAAGTGATTTAATGGCCGATCAAGTCAATGAAAATCCAGTAGTAGAAGAGTTTGAGGATATGCCCATTCTTGATGAGATGAAGAATTCTTATCTCAACTATGCAATGAGTGTTATCGTCTCTAGAGCTTTACCAGATGTTAGAGATGGTTTGAAACCCTCCCAGAGGCGTATTCTTGTAGCAATGAATGATCTAAACCTTGGCCCGCGCAGTAAACACCGTAAATGTGCCAAAATTGCTGGTGATACGAGTGGTAACTACCACCCACATGGTGAGAGTGTCGTTTATCCAACCCTTGTTCGTATGGGCCAAGCTTGGAGCATGCGTAATACTCTTGTCGACCCACAGGGAAACTTCGGTAGTATTGATGGAGACCCTCCTGCAGCGATGAGGTACACTGAGGCTAGGATGACTAGCTCTGCTATGGAAATGCTCGAAGGGCTTAAGCTCGATACTGTTGATTTCATCGTCAATTATGATGAGACACGTAAAGAGCCGACTGTTCTACCTGCAAAGTTTCCAAACCTACTTGTGAACGGCTCGACCGGTATCGCGGTTGGTATGGCAACAAATCTTGCTCCACATAATGCTGGCGAGGTTTGCGATGCGTTGATCAAGATTATAGATGAGCCTGATTGTAGCATCCAAGATTTGATGACGGTTATACCAGCTCCCGATTTCCCGACTGGTGGTATTATCTGTGGACGCAGAGGAATTATAGACGCCTTCACAAAGGGTAAGGGGCATATCAAGCTGCGCTGCAAATATCATATTGAAGAGGATAAACGAGGCAGAGAAAGAATCGTCATAACCGAGATTCCATACACTGTTGTTAAAACAAACATTGTCTCTAAGATTGCCGAGAGTGTACACAACGGAAATATTACCGATATCTCAGATATTCGTGACGAGAGTGACCGTAAGGGGCTTAGGATTGTAGTTGAGCTTAAGAAGGATGCTGAGTCGTCGGTTGTTATCAACCAGCTTTATCGCTACACCCAGCTCTCTACCACTTTCGCAATAAATAACGTGGCGTTGGTTAATAACCGCCCTGAAACGCTCAATTTAAAACAGATGATGGTTGCCTACCTTGAGCATCGTAAAGATGTTATCCGTAGAAAAACTAACTTTTTGCTTAAGAAGTGTAAGAATCGTGCTCACATACTTGAAGGATTGATTCTTGCCGTTAGCGATATTGATGAGATTATTGAGATTATCAAGAAATCTCCTGATGCGCCGACTGCGAAGGTTAATTTGATGAATAAGCCACTTCGCCTTGTTGAGGCGGCAACGCTGGCGAAGATTCTTCCAGAATCGTTTATTGATGACAAGCGAAATAACGATCAATTCCTAACCGCTCCGCAGGCCGATGCAATTTTGACAATGCAGCTTCAAAAGCTCACCGGCCTTGAGATTGAGAAGCTTGCTAAAGAATACGCCGCTCTACTCGAAGAAATCGAAGGGTATGAGGCAATTCTTGCGAGCGAGCAACTTGTGCTTGATATTATCCGTGAAGATCTCTACGAGATGAAAGAGAAGTATGGAGATCCTAGACGAACCGAAATCGCTGAGGATGTTGGCGATTTTGATATCGAGGATCTTATCGCTGAAGAAGAGGTTGTGGTTACGATTAGCCACGAAGGCTATATCAAACGTATGCCTATAGACACCTATCGCAAGCAGGGTAGAGGCGGCCGCGGGATTACCGGTTCTAGCTCTAAAGATGGAGATTTTATTGAGCATATCTTTGTTGCTTCTACTCACGATTATCTGATGGTGTTTACTAATGATGGCAAGTGTTATTGGATTAAAGTTTACCGTGTGCCAAGTATGTCAAGACAGAGCAAGGGCCGTAGTATTGCAAATCTTCTCGATCTTGGCGATGCTCAGATTATGTCTATCATAAACGTACGTGAGTTTGATGAGCGTCAACTTATATTTGCCACTAAGAATGGAATTGTTAAAAAGACGGTCCTTAGTGCCTATGGGAATGTTCGCGCTAACGGTGTTCGTGCTATTAAGCTTGATGAGGGTGACGATTTAATAGGCGTCGCTATTACTAGTGGGTACGACGATATCTTGCTTGGAACCGCAAACGGAATGAGTATTCGCTTTAACGAGCAGGATGCGCGTCCTATGGGCCGTGTTTCTCGAGGTGTTAAGGGAATCAAACTGCGCGGTGATGATGCTGTTGTTGGAATGGTTATTGCTGAGAAGGATAGCGCGATTCTAACTATATGCGAAAAAGGGTACGGTAAGCGTACAGAACTTAGTGAGTATCGTCAACAAAACAGAGGCGGCGTTGGTATTATTAATATCAAGTGTACATCTCGTAACGGAAAAGTGGTTGCAGTTAAATCTGTCAGAGACGACGATGATATAATGATGATTACCAAGAAGGGTATCATTATCCGTACTGGGCTTGAGGATATTCGTTCTATCGGTAGAAATACGGCCGGTGTGAGGGTTATCAGGCTTGATGAGGGCGATATCGTTGTATCGGCTGAGAGGATTGCTGTTGAAGAAAGCAATGATGATAATCTAGATACTGCGTCTGATATAGTGGTAGATAACAGCGCAGACGCTCCGCAGGGTAGTGATGAGTAAGACCAAGAAAGCCTCGCCTATATATGTGGTGGCTGGTAAGGATAAATATCTTGTTGCTAGCGAATGCGACAAGATTGTAGACTCTTTGCTTAGCCCAGACGAAAAGGGGATGGGGCTTTTAGTTTGCGATCCGGATAAAACTGAAATCTCTGAGCTCTTTGATGAGCTGCGTACTCTGCCTTTCTTGTCTTCTAGGAGAGTGGTGCTTGTTAAAGATGCCGAGAGTTTTATTACAAACAATAGAAATGCGTTAGAAAAATATTTTGAGTCTCCATCACCGAGTGGGTCATTAATTTTGACAGTACCCACTTGGCGAGGTACTACAAAGCTAGCTAAGAAACTCAAAAAATGTGGGACTCTCTTAAACGTTGCCGAACTCAAACGCGGTTCGCTTGCGAAATATGCACTTGACTATGCTAAGACTAACACTGGCAAAAAAATTGACTTAGCCACTGCAAATATGATAGTTGAGCTTGTTGGGGATGAACCTGGCAAAATTTGTAGCGAGATTGATAAGCTTTGTGTTTATGCCGATGATAGCCCAACCATAACAATCAAACATGTTCAGGAGTTAACCCAAAACAACAGAGAGTTCGATCTTTTCGCTGTAATCGATTCTATGACAGACGGAGACACTGAAAAGGCAATCACAAAGCTGCGAAATATGTTTACTTCGGATAAGAACGCTGCATATAGAGCGGTTGGTGGTTTTGCTTTTCATTTTAGGAAAATGTTCGAAGCTAAAGTAATGCAATCTAAACGAACACCAGATATGCATATTGCCCAAGCACTTAGAATCTTTGGTAACCGTAATAGCTACTTCAGCCAGCTTAGAAAATGGCGGCTCACTGATATATCAAGAGTTATCCAAGCGCTCGCGCGAATTGATTATCAGTCAAAAACAGGCCAGACTAGCGTACCAACAGCAATCGAGATGCTTGTGCTAAAAATCTCCCTCAAACACAGACAACGGCGTTAGATTAGAGCTAACTAAAAGATTTTCGCAATGAAGAGCATCAAGTTAATGAAGAGGGCGATGGGGTTTTAAATTGCAAGTGGCATTTATTAACGCTTGAGAGTCAGATTTCCTAACCTTTTACAAAGATGTCAACCTCTGGGGTTATAAAAATGATAGGCTACATCTCTATGGAATTATATACAGACTTTGCTTTATAGAAACGATATCTTTGTATGGCTATATTTCCTGCTCGAATTATGTCGCAAATGCTCCATAGGAGCATCCCCTTTGTAGAAAATGACATGCGACAAAACAGATTAGCACCTTAGGTATGGGGTTCCAACTCTAAAGCGTTAAGTGACTTCAATTTGCACTCCAATAAAATGGTGAATAGGGTTTGCGTTAAAGCAGTTTGAAGTTGAAGTTATTTTTAGCGATGCTTTTCGACATTTTTTTGCTGGCAAAAATCTTTGATTGCACATTTCGAACAAAATGGTGAGATTGGTTTGCAGGTATGTTGTCCGTGTGCTACTAGAAAGGTGTTGTATCTTATCCAATGTTTTCTTGGTAAAATCTTCGCCAATGCCATCTCTGTTTCGAATGGATCTTTGGTTTTCATCAATCCAAGCCGATTGGAAATTCTATGAACATGCACGTCAACACAAATAGCCTCTTTATCAAACGCTTCGCCAAGAACGAGGTTTGCAGTTTTTCTTCCAACACCATCAAACTTCAATAATTCATCCATCGAGTCTGGAACCTTGGAGTCGTATTCGTCTATGAGTTTTTGTGCGGCAGCTTTTATTTTTGGTGCCTTAGTTTTATAGAATCCGGTGGGGTAGATTAGCTCTTCGATTTTAGAAACTTCTAGCTTGGAGAGTTTCTCTGGGGTTGGGGCAACCTTATAAAGACGTCTTGAAGCTTCGGCTGTGACCTCATCTTTAGTACGCGCAGAGAGCATTGTAGATATTAATACTTTAAAGGGGTCTCTCTCTTGAACAGCGATGAGAGTAACAATCGGCACCTTGTAAGTTGAAAATACCTTCTCAAGTTCTTTCATCAATGCATCAAAATCAAATTCTCTACCGTATTTAAGTATCAAGAGATTTTCGTCCTTAAGAGTTTGTTAATGTTTTTTACCGCCAACCAATAAATTCGTATCGCTAATGACGCAAATGAAACAGATTGGGATGACTTATTTTATATTATCAACGCCAAGGATGCAATGGGAATTGACTAGAAACAACTTCAACTATAAATCCAACTGCTTTAACGCAAAGGACGCAGTTAGCGCGGTGGCGCAAGCCGCCCGATGTGAAATAGTTTGCGGCGTTAGCCGCATTCTTCATGGTTCACTGTTTCTAATCTGAACGTGCTAGCTTCCATTTCTGGCATCATTATAAACAATTGGTTTTCGCTGATAGCGAAAATTAAATACATCGGGCGGCTTGCGCCACCTCGCTAAGCGAAAAACAATCATCTGTGAAGATATGTTGAGAAACGCTTGTTATTTGGTTTCCTTTAGAAAGGTTTGCGCCTTTAGCGTTAAGGAAGTTAGGTTTTTATATCGTAGAAGTGTGTGCTGGGAAGAATGCGCATAAAAAAAGCGGGTGGCGGGAATCGAACCCGCATGGCCAGCTTGGAAGGCTGGGGCTTTACCACTAAGCTACACCCGCGATTGAGTTTGAGATAATACGCAAATTGACAATTGTTG
>WGDE01000122.1 GCA_015493385.1 Phycisphaerae bacterium | reverse complement strand
TTCCTTTGCGCACTAATAAAAAACTTAACTGCTTTAACGCAAAGGAACCCTATTAGAGTTTGAAACTCTAACAGGGCAAGCGCAAATGACGCAAGGGACGCAAACGAAACGGAATTAGAAGAACTTATTTTATGAAAAGCTAAAAGATTTTAACCGCAGATTTACCCTATTAGAGTTTAAGTGAATACGTTTATGCACTGTTAAGTGTTGGAAGAACGATATTTGCGGAATAGATTGAAAGGTACACTTAAAAAAGACTCTAACAGGGTGAACGCAGATAAAGGCTAACGCGTAAATTGCAAATCGAAAATCAATCCGTGCATTCATGGCTATGCCAAACCGAAGGATAGCTGCTTTAACTTGAATAGAGCCTCTGGTGAATTGCCACGAGAAAGTTGTTGTATTTCCATTAGTATCCGTTTAGACTCTTGAGGGTGCTACGGCATGATGCTATATTTATTGAAACATGTAAAATCATAAACAAGCAAATTGAAATTATTGAAAGGGTCAGTATGAAAACCAAAATATTACTTACATTAATAGTATTAATTTGCTCTACTGGAATATTGCAAGCCGCTGGGACCGTGTTGAGTACTCCGAAAGATAACTCAAATGCTAGCTATAGCTGTTTAGAAGTTAACGATGGTGATATTGTGATTGATGGTCTCTTGAATGAGAAAGTTTGGATGGATGCCCCGGTTATCAAATTTCTCAATCTGGTCAATGGCTCAGAGCCTACCATACCTTCTTATGCAAAGATGCTTTGGGATGAAAAATACATCTATGTAGGATATACAATTTTTGATTCCAATATAGTTGGCTATTATGGCGAACGGGTTAAAGGTGGCAGTCACGAACATCTCGATAAGACTAACTTGCATACTGGCGAACCTGAAATAATGTTTAGAGATTCTTTCCTTAAATTTTTGATCGATCCAGATGCTGATGGACGCAATTATATTGAGATTCATATCAATCCGCTTAACAATGTTTCTGATCTAACACTTAGCTTACCGTATCCGCATTATCCGCAAGGTAAAGAATGCCGCAAAGAACTCAACTTACCCCTAACAGAAAAGACGGTTGCCGATTGGAGTTGGAATTGTCAAGGGCTAAAGAGTGCGGTTTCGATTAACGGAACTCTGAATTATTCTTACGATAAGGATCTTTGCTGGAGCGTAGAATTAGCCGTTCCTTGGGAAGCGTTAAAGAAGTTTTCTAGGGGGCCATATTCTCCTGTTCTAGGGAAGAATATATGGAAGGCTCACCTTGGGCATGTATATAATGGTGAGTTTGATTATGCTAAAAGGCGTTTGAGTGCGCATGAGTATGCAACCTGGCCAGTAATTGGCATCTTAAATTGTCATTTACCTAACAAGTGGGGCGAAATCAAGTTCATAAAAAAACAATAAGATAGTAGGCGACCCTTGTGGTCGCCCATTCCGTGTCGTTGCGTAGTCTGCGCCTCTGCTATTGCGCAGTTATTATAGCAATGGTTATATCAGAATTGCTGTCTAGAGCCGCTCTTCCGGTGACCCAATCACCGCCGCTACCAGCGCCCCAATAGTATATATCTAGGTATGGGTTTTGAGGTATAGTTTTTTTGAGCGATTCTGTTACTAATTTTGCTCTGAGTGATGAAGTGGCTAAGTTCTTATTTATATCGCTGTAGTCCTTACAGAAGCCTATTATATATATGACTGTTCTGTTATCAGATAGAGACGCTGCTAGGTCGGTTGAAAAGTTTTTAAGCTTTTGCTGCATCTGTATTGATAAATCGGCACTTCCAGAATTAAATTTTAATCCAATAGTTTCAAATATTGGTTCAGTCCCAACAATTTGAGACGGGGATACAGTGACAAGAGATTCAAGGCGATATATTGTATCTTTGAGAGTCTGGAATTGATCTTTCGTTTCTACATTTTCTTTCTGATCCTCTTCCATATCAACGGAATATTTTATTGGCGCATATTTAGTGGGGACATCCTCTCTCTTGCTAGGCAGAAAACCAGCAAGCCCCATGGTTGCGATAGCTCTCTTTATTGAGGCTTGACCCTTATGAAATTTGGCGTCATCTTGCGTGTTTGCCATACTTAAAAGTAACACAAAGAATGTCAACAGGAGAGTTACCATATCTGAGAAGGTTACAATATAACCGGGGACTTTTGGCCCATCATCTTCAACCTGTTTCTTACTCATTCGTATATACTCCTCTCTAATCGCGTTATCTCGACAGTACGGCTTCCTTCTACGTTGCCACCGAGGCACGATGTTGATATATTTAGAGAGTTTTGATCAACCCCTTTGTTTATCAAGTAATTAACTATTGCATTTGCTCTTCGTATACTCAAACTATCTCCACCATCAGCGCTAAATTCGCTTACAACCAATCTAGCGGGTTTGTGTTTATTTAGAACGTAGATAGCCTTTAATATATCCTTTCCTTTAGGAGTTAGTTGTACTCCAGAACCGAAAAAAACTTTTTTAGATGCGACAGTAAAAACCTTTAAGTTTCGAAAATTAACAGGTTTTTTTCTGGGCGACACATTTGCCTCTTTAACCTGTGTAGTATCCGGCGTTGTACTCTCATTTAATGTGGGTTGAGTTTTATCCTGACTGCGTGAGCTAACCACAGGATCTAGTCTCATTGCATTTGCCCTTTGGACAATCGGATCTTCTCTACCGAGTGAGTCGCTAAGGTCTCTAAGTTTTGCTTCATCAAATGATGAATAGCTCAATAATAAAACGAAAAATGTAAGTAGAAGAGTCATACAGTCACTAAACGTGACCATCCATTCGGGTGCTCCACCAGGATCTTCTTCAGGTGCTTGTTTTTTCTTTTCTTTTGCCATTATACGGTAGCTTTAATTTCTTCTCTAGAATTTGGAGAAATGAATGCTTGCATTTTCTCGCGAACAGATGTTGGGTTCTCTCCTCTTGAGATAGCACAGATTCCTTCACAAATCATTTCCATAGAGAGACTCTCCGCTTTTGAGTACAAACCTAATTTACCTGCAAGAGGTATGAAAACTAGATTTGCAAGAACAGCACCATAGAATGTTGTAATAAGGGCTGTCGCCATACCGACACCGATACCTGATGGGTCACTTAAGTTCTGAAGCATCTGTACAAGACCAATAAGTGTACCAATCATACCAAATGCAGGAGCAGATGCCCCCATAAACTCTAGAATCTTCTTGCCGGTAGAGTGTCTCTCTTGGAGGTAGTCTATTTCAAGAGTTAAGGATTCTCTAACAGCTTCATCTTCTAAACCATCAACTAGCATCTGAAGGCCTTTAGCCATGAAGTGATTGTTAGTTTTTCTGATTTCTTGCTCAAGTGCTAAGGCGCCATCGCGTCTATTAATGGCGGCATAGTTTACTATCTCTTGGATAATATCAGCTGGCTTAGTCGTTTTATTCATAAAAGCCTGCTTCATTACACCAAAAATACCAAGAAACTGCGCAAGTGAGAAATGTATTAATACCGAAGCTATCGTACCACCTACTACCACAAACATTGATGGCACATTCACAAACGCCATTGCACCGCCACCTGCAAATATTGAAACAGCAAGAAGCAAGAAACCCAAGATAATACCTATTATAGTTGCGATATCCATTATATACTTTGCTCCTTGATTCGTCTTAGTTTGGCATTAATTGCTGTTGTTATTGTAGGTTCTGTATTAGCTATTTCAGCGAGTAGCTTTGCTGCGTTTCTCTCATTCATATAGTGGATGATTTTTGTGGCATCGTCTAGTTGTTTACTTTTTACCATATCTATAAATATTTTAGCTGCTGATACGGCGTCCATTTTATCGTAAACAGAGGCTCGCCAAATTAAGTTGTCTTTCTCAATCTTTTTAATCTCTAAGATGCTGTCATCTAGTTGTTTTTTGCTAATCTTAAAATCTGCCATTGTTGACACTAGTTTAAGTCTCAAGTCTTCAAGTCTTTGACAATCCTTATCGAGAGTTGCTTGTGCAGTTTTTAGGTGGCTCTCCCACATCTCAAGCTCTTTTTCTTTTTGATCGTATTCTTTTCTTCTTTCTTTAAGATCAATAATTAGAGACTTCATTTGTTTCTCTGTTAATGCATCAGCTCTAGTA
>WGDE01000121.1 GCA_015493385.1 Phycisphaerae bacterium | reverse complement strand
GTCAAAGTGGTAGAAAAGTATGACGCAAATTCCGCTGCTCAAATCAGCATCCGAGTTTAAATCGATATACTCAAGCATTGGAAGCGGCTTACCAATCCAGCCCTGCGCATCTACTACCTCGTATTTCTGTGTGCTTGAAGCGGGCTTATAATGGGTTGTTACGTAGCCAACAAATCCAAGCAGCATAAACGTCGGGACTGCGCAGGCTATTAGATGTTCTAGTCTTGGCCAATCGAAGAACTTCTCTTCTCTTGGTCTAAAGCTAAGCAGAAGAATCAGGGTTGGCAAGTCTACCGCTAGTAGTGTTATCCACGGATTAACTTTGATAGTTCCAAAACAGCCACAAGATTCGAAACCGCCAAGCGCCTTGAATAATGTGATACAGCTAAAAGCTGCAAATCCAACTGTTGCAATTAACCAAGCAAACTTTCTGAAAATTCCGCAGATCAGCCATATTGCAAGGCCAAGCTCGAGAACCACCTGAATAATGTAGAATTCTCTACTCTCCCAAAATCCGGTGCTTATGATTGGTTCTGTTAATAGTTGCTTGATTTTAAAAGTTACTGCGAATATAAACACCAAGCTTGTTATAGTCATTACTATTCTATTTGCAATCTTCATGTATAAATAGCCTCTTATAGCTGTTGCTCTGTTGTCATTAGAGCTTACCCTTATCCATTGCCGCATTCAATTCGCCTGGCTTTTGAGTGCCGATTAGTATCTTTGAGCCGCTCTCAAATTCCAGCTGAATCGCCATATTGCCTCTAATGCAGTAGGCTCTACCGTTTGAATTCCATCTTATTCCCCAGCCGCCATATTCCATAATTGGGCGGTATTTACGAATATAATACCTTTGTATGTCTTTGAGTGGAAGCTTTTTATCCTTAATCATAAACGGAAAGAATCTAATGTTTATAGATTTTTTATCTATGCGCACAATGAGCTTCGTGTATAAGATGCTGATGGCGGCTATGCCAAGGATTATGCAGTTCACAATTGTTAGTATGAGCGTTGATTTTTTTTCTGAAGTATCACTGCTGTGGATTGTTGAGGCGATTAACACTGCCATAATAGCCGCGCAGCTAACAACAGCGATTACCTTTGCGATAAGAGGAATCTTTTGCTCTTCGTAAAAAATATACTCTTCTTTCTTCATCGGTAGCTCTTTTTAAAGGTCAACGTCAATATTCGTTTAGATGTGTTCAAATAAAATCTTAAAAGCGATTGCGATAAGGCCCAATCCTGCGATGATTTCTATTTTATCCTCGAAGATATGCCCAAATTTTTTACCTATCATTACTCCAACAAGACTCATCGCGAATGTGACTGCGCCAATACAGACCGCGGCAAATATAATGCTATTATCTAAAAGCGAAAAGCTCAGACCAACCGCAAGAGCATCAATGCTCGTTGCAACTGAGAGGGTTAGCAAAACTTTTAGCGGCATAGAATCTTCCTCTCTTTGCGTATCCTTATTAGAGATGGCCTCCCAAATCATCTTTAAACCAATAGCACTCAAAAGCCCAAACGCAATCCAATGGTCAAATGCTGCGATGTAGCCGCGAAACGACAGCCCAAGTAGCCAGCCAATTATTGGCATGATTGCTTGAAAGAGCCCAAAGAATATTGCAATACGCATCATTGCGGCGAGGTTTAGTTTCTTGTAGACGACTCCGCTTGCAACTGAGACGGAAAATGCGTCCATTGCAAGTGTTACGCTTAGGATTAGGATTGTTACTAAATTCATCTCTTCGCAGGCCTTACTTTTTCTTGTAATTTTTGATGACTTTGAAAATAGTGTCGGCTAGAAGCTCTACTTGCCACTTTTGCATTTTCGTAACCTCAGACAATTCTTCTACTGAGGTTGGTAGTTTTGTAGAGATTTGAGAGAGCTTATGACGTGATACTATAACGGGTAGTGGCAATCCATTGGCATCTGCAACCTTTGCGCAGGCATCTTTTAGCTTATCTACAAGATGTCGATTTTCTGGCGTGTATGTACCATTATTGCGTTTTTTGCGTTTCTCTGGCCACTGTGATTTTGCTAGAGCGTCTGCTTCAAAAAGGTTCTCGTTTAGTGTGTGGATATAGTCAAAGTTGAAATTTCTTGGCAGGCCTTTAAACTCTTCCGCGCCTTGACCGGGGTGATAGTTCTTCCATTTTGCCATACGCATCATCGTCTCGCTGCGCATTACTTTAAACGGCGGAACGTCTAGCTGCTGCGCAATCTTCTCACGCCAATGCCATATCGCTCTGAGGTATCGCAGTTGGGCTGGGTGGAGGTCGTTATAGCCCTTTACTCGCCACGCCTCTTCTCTATTTACTTCTTTATCTATAGTTGTCGAGTTTACCATATGTTGGCAATGTTCTCTGAACCAGCCCAATCGGTTAGCGTCTCGGAGTTCCTGTTCTAGTTTCTCTGCAAGATTTTCGAGGTAGTATGTGTCGTAGGTTGCGTAGTGAAGTTGTTCTTTGGATAGAGGTCTTCTTGACCAGTCGCTGCGCTGAACAGATTTGTTTAGTTTGATATCAAAGTGTTTTTCTAGAAGTGCTGCAAGTCCTAGCCTTTCGTATCCAAGTAGTTGCGCGGCTAGCATTGTATCAAAGACTCTTCCCTCAAACTCAAATCCGTAGCTCTGTCTCATCATGCGCAGGTCGTAGTCGCCGCCGTGAAGTATCAGCTCTTTTGAGTTTAGCTCTTCTAGGAAAGACTTAATATCTACGTCTGCGAGAGGGTCTATCAGGAAATTTTCTTCGTTAAAGCTCAGTTGAATAAGGCAGGTCTTCTCATAATAGCTATGCAGACTGTCCGCTTCGGTGTCTATCGCGAGGCGGTCCACATCTTTAAAAGAGTTTATCAGCTCTGTTAGTGCTTTATTATTGTCAATATAGGTGAAATGGCCACTATCCATTTTCTCTACCTTTAAAAGTGTAATTTACTAAGAATGATAAAGGGAATGTCAATATACATGAGTATTGCCCCTTATGGTAGTGTAAATGCGTAAATCTTCTATGGAGAGAGTATCTTTTGAGATTTTTTGCAATAATATGGGTGTAATTTCCGAAGTATAGGATATGTGGCTTTGTTGCCATCGCTGATGGCGTTTATCAATCGCTGGTGTTTTTTTGGCAATATCCGGCTTATTTGAGTTTAGCGTCTCTCTTTTTGCGAGCCTTGCAAGAGCGTTGCTTGTTGACATTGCCATATTAGCGATTAATCTATAATGTAGGCATTGTTTAAGATACTATAACTAAGTAAACTAACATAACTAACGGATTTTAGGAGCAAGCAAATGGATCCTGCTATTTTTAAAGCATACGATATTAGAGGTCTCTACCCAGACCAACTCAACGAAGACGCCGCTTGGAAGATTGGTTATGCCAGTGCGCAGTTCTTGAGATCACTTTTACGTGGTTATGAGAGGGGCCAAGTTAATGCGCAGAGTATCTGTGTTGGTCGCGATATGAGAACTCACAGTGAGCCGATTGCTCGAGCTCTAATAAAGGGAATGAATGCAACTGGTGCAAACGTCATAGATATAGGTATGATTGATACGCCTCAAATGTACTTTGCGATTAATCATCTTGGTACCTGTGGAGGTGTTCAGGTTACGGCGAGTCACAATCCTGCGCAGTATAACGGCTTTAAAATCAGCGGGTTAGACGCAAAACCTGTCGGAGAAAATACAGGTCTGTTAGATATTAAACATATTGCGACTGCTCTATTGCATACAAAGGGCGTTGATACTGGCTCGGTTGAAAAATACGACCTAGTGCAAGACTACAAACAGCATGTGCTAAAATTCCTCGATAACGACATTAAACCGCTAAAGGTTGCTATAGACGCATCAAACGGCATGGCGGCAAAGATGGTTCCAGCCCTCTTTGGTGATCTTCCAATCGAGATTGTAGCGATAAATATGACTTATGACGGTATTTTCAAGCATGAACCAAATCCGCTCGTCGAAGATAACCTCACGGAGCTAAAAGAGCTCATTCTCAGTAGCGGTGCGGATGTTGGAGTTTGCTTTGATGGCGATGCCGACCGCTTGATGATGATAGACGAGAAGGGAGAGAGTATCAGCTGCGACTTAACAACCGCGCTAATGGTGCCATATTTTCTCAAAGACAACCCAGGCTCTGCCATTGTCTACGACCTGCGCAGTAGCTGGGTAGTTCAAGAAGAGATTCTTGCAAACGGTGGAACTCCAAGGCGTGAGCGTGTTGGGCATTCATTTATGAAAAAGACTCTGCGCGATAGTCACGCAGTGTTTGGCGGCGAGCTGAGCGGGCATTTCTATTATCGCGATAGCTTCTATGCAGACTCTGGTATGGTTACATTTGCCCATATGCTAAATATTCTCAGCAGAACTGATAAGCCGGTTAGTGAGCTAATCGCACCGCTGCGCAAGTACTACGCTAGCGGCGAGATAAACTTTAAAGTTGAAGATAAAGATGCGATGATAAAAGAGCTCAAAGTCAAGTATGGTGATGGCGAAATTGACGATCTAGACGGCCTTACTGTTCAGTTTAAAGACTGGTGGTTCAATGTAAGGCCTAGTAATACAGAGCCGTTCCTACGACTAAATATTGAAGCTAAGAGTGAAGACTTACTATCGAAGCAACTCGGCTCTCTCAAAGAATTGCTAGGCGAACCAGTTGGGCATTAAACGTTAAGAATGTTTGATTGGGCTATTTTGTAATTAGCGGAGTCGATTATGCAGCATAGCAGCACGGCAAAAAGAAAAATAATGGAGGTGTCGTTTAACAAATACAACCATCTTCTATTGTTGGAAGTGCTTTTCATTGTAGGGTATCCGTTCTTTAGAATGGTTAGATTTCCAGTGATATTTTTGCTGATGGTGCTATCCTTGATACCTCCTTTGTATATGGGGCTTGGCCGTAAGAGTTTTATCGCTATGATTGTTACGATATCTGGGGCATTCTCATTGCATATTATGTGGCAGTATAATGTTATACGTCGCGAGATATCCGTATTGGCTATACTCTTAAGTTCGTATTCGATATTCTTTTCGCTTGCTATTATTATTCTCATCAAGAAGATATCGACACGTACAATCGTGACTAGTGACACTATTAAGGGCGGTATCAGTGTTTATTTTCTTATAGGTTTGCTTTGGTCATTCTTTTATATGGTACTTGGAATCTATGATAGTAGTGCGTATTCTGGTTTGAGCTTTAGTGTTAACAACTCATCAGAATTACTTGATTGTATCTACTACAGCTTTACCTCTTTAACCACACTCGGATTTGGAGATATTACCCCAGTTACTAGTCTTGCCCGCGTTTTAACGACGCTTGAAGCAGTTGTAGGACAGTTGTATCTTGCGATATTTGTTGCGCAGTTAATTGGGTTAAAGGTTGCCAGTTCGTTTGGTCCAGAGAGAGACTAATCCAGAGGCGTTTTATGGAATTGTTATTGAAAATTGAAAATCTATCACAATATATCCCAAGACAGTGGTTGATTATATTTGGGGGCGGCCTTTTTATTCTAGGCTTGCATATCTGGCTCTTTGGAATCACCAGAGCTAGGCTTTGGTCCTTTGTTATTTGGGCAATAATTGCGACGAGTATTAGTGGTTATTTCATCAAGACTAAGGTAGAGCTTGTTGTCATAATCGCGATTTTAGCAGGGGTTATAGCTGCATTTTTCTTTAAGAAAGCATTTGCCGCCTTTATCGCCTTGCTCGCGGGTGCGATATTTATCATAAGCGTTTGTGGTTTGGATATTGGCGCATCGGCAGTCAAAACTTTTGAAGTTTTTAAGCCAGATTCAGGGAGTTTTTATAGCCTCTCCGAGCTTGGAAGAGTTGTAGTCGAGCTAAATACAGCGTTATTAAATGCAGTAATAGATGCTGTAGGTAATGCAGACCATACTGCGCTATTGCTTGGGGCGATAGTTTCATTAACCGTTTTAGTTGCTGCAACATTCCTGTCACGTATGGTTTGCGCAATAGGGATATCTTTTATTGGCAGCTTATCTATTGCTATCGGTCTTATAGTTCTGTTGTTTGCGAAGCCATCGGTCCCTATAACTGAATTCACTAAAAACTACGAATTGAGCTCTTGTATATTATTGGGATTGTTTGTGCTTGGTTTTCTTGTGCAGTACCTAGTCGTTCCTGCAAAGAAAGAAAAGAAAGCTTCAAAAGAAGAAGCTTTGGTCGAAGAAGAAAAAGAGGGGTAACCACGTATGGTTGAGTTAGGTTTGGCAAATATTGGTTTTGATGTGGCTTTTACTCCGATTGGTTATCCAACAGATTATATTTGGGACCAAATAATCTCGTTAAGCTGGCTTGAGGCTGTATTTTCAGTTTCATTTGGAGTTGTTTATCTACTCTACGGTTGGCGTGTGTTTAAGGTGTTAACGGTGGTTGCTTCTGGGCTCTTTGGTTTGTTTCTTGGGGTCGAGATTGGGGAGTTTTTTGGTTCTACTCAAATTCAATTATGGGCAGGTGTTGTTGGATTAGTTGTCCTAGCTATAGCCTCGGTATTGCTTATGCGCTATGCGGTCTCTCTTCTTGGCGGTATTGCCGGTGCTGTGCTCACGGCAGGTTTGTGGCATAGTCTTTCTGTGAGCCAGGAGTACATCTGGACTGGCGCGGTGGCTGGATTTGTTGGGGGCTTTCTAATCTCATTTATAATCTTTAAGTTTGCAGTAATGCTCTTTACAAGTCTTGGTGGGTCAGTTTTTATGATTATTGGTCTCTTGCAACTTACTAATATCTATGAATCTAATCTCAAACCGCCAACCCAGCACATTCATGATTGGGTATATATGTACAATTGGTTCTTACCTATTTGCTTTACGCTTCCAACCATTATAGGTGTATACCTGCAAAATAGGTTCCATAAGCAATCAGATAAATGGGAATTATAGAGACTCTTAGGATGCTCATCAAATCATATCGCGTACTTATCAGCCTATAATTGCGTATTATTATTGACGCAAGGGCGTTTTTAAGCTATCTTCACGGGTTTAGAAATGTAACCTATTACTTAGGAATTAAGAATATGCTCAAAAGAACATATAGATGTGGTGATGTACGTATTGATGATGTGGATAAGACGATAGTTGTATCGGGTTGGGTAAACTCTTATCGCGACCATGGCAATCTAGTATTTATAGACCTGCGCGACCGCTATGGTCTTGTTCAGGTAGTTTTCAACCCTGATGAAGATGCGCAGATGCACAAGATTGCTCGGCAGTTGCGTAGTGAGTGGGTTATCAGCGTCTCTGGTGTTGTAGCACCGCGTGGTGAGGGGTTAGAGAATCCAAGGCTTGCCACTGGTAAGATTGAGATTATAGCAAAAGAATTAGAAGTTCTAAGCAAGGCAAAAACTCCTGCGTTTGAAGTAGACTCTGCCGAGAATGTTGGCGAGGAGACTCGTCTTGCAAATCGATATATCGATTTGCGCAGGCCGGTAATGCAGGAAAAATTGATTGTTCGTCACAGGATTGCAAAGCTTGTACGTGATTATCTTGACGGGAAAGATTTCCTTGAGATTGAAACTCCAATGCTCGGCAAGAGTACTCCAGAGGGAGCGCGTGACTATCTAGTTCCAAGCAGGCTCTACCAAGGCTCATTTTACGCATTACCTCAATCTCCACAACTCTTTAAGCAAATTCTAATGGTTTCTGGATTGGACCGTTATTTCCAAATTGTGCGTTGTTTTAGAGATGAAGATCCAAGAGCGGATAGGCAAGCCGAATTTACACAGATAGACTGTGAGATGAGCTTTGTTGACTCTAGTGATATCATTGAAATTATGGAAAATATGATTGCCAAGATTTGGAAAGAAATCACTGGTTATGAGCTCAAGCTTCCAATTCGCCAGATGCCATATAAAGAGGCTCTTGATGATTACGGTATTGATCGCCCTGATCTTCGTTTTGATATGAAATTGAAAAATGTTTCAGATATTGCAGCGGCTTCAGGTTTTAAAGTTTTTGCGACTACAGTAGAAAAAGGTGGAGTCGTTAAGGGCTTGTGTGCGACTGGAGCGGCAAGTTACTCAAGAAGCGAAATTGAAAAAGGTCTCACTGGATTCGTGGCAGACTATGGGGCTAAGGGGCTTGCTTGGATGAAGGTTGAGAAGAATGCCGAGTCTGGTTCGCTTGAGCTAAAAAGCAACATTGTTAAGTTCTTCACAGAAGAGCAACAGCAGGAATTAATCGAACGATTTGAGGCGCAAGATGGTGATTTGCTACTCTTTGTTGCAGACAAGGAATCGGTTGCCAATAAATCACTTGCTCCGCTTAGAGTTAAGCTTGGAAAGGATCTCGGTCTCTACAACGAAGAAGATCTTGCATTTGTTTGGGTTATAGATTTCCCAATGTTTGAGTATAACGAAGAGGCGGGAAGATTTGATTCACTGCACCATCCATTTACTGCTCCAGTTCCTGAGGATGCGCATAAGCTAGATAGTGACCCTGGCAATATCCGTTCTCAAGCATACGACTTAGTAGTCAACGGTTCTGAAGTTGGCGGCGGTAGTATTCGTATCCACGACACCCAGATGCAGGCAAAAGTTTTTGATATTCTAAAGATTTCACGCGAGCAGGCGAAAGAGCAGTTTGGTTTCTTCTTGCGTGCATTAGAATACGGAACACCTCCACACGGCGGTATTGCGTTTGGGCTTGACAGGTTGACGATGCTTTTAACAGGTACCGAGAATATTAGAGATGTAATCGCGTTCCCTAAAACGCAACGTGGTCAATGTCTCCTAACAGATGCGCCGAGCGAAGTTGATCCAAAACAGCTTCAAGAGCTCAACATTAGAACACAAAAACATCTTCACCAGATTGACAAGGAATAGATGTTTCTTGAATAATATAATTGCGAGTTACGAATTGTAATCTATTTGCAGAGGGGCTATGAGAGAGAGTGTCAAAATTAAGATTGATTCATTTCTCAGGAAGGTGAAGTTAAAGCCCGATACTGTTGCAGGTAAATGTAGATTGCAATTCGGACTCGCTCTTGTTTTAATTCTCGCACTTGCTCTGTTGATTCCATATTACTGGATGGGCAAGCTCACAGAGAAGTCCCCACTTGATACCGGCGCAGCCGTTACAGAGCTTTTGCTAAGTGGGTATCTCAACAACCAGGACACTCTAGACAATGATTCAGAATTTGGGGTTATTAGCGAAGATAAACTCGGGCCACAAAGGCCGGGGTTGGATAAATCTCTAAGATGGATTCCAATAAAGGATAACGATTCTAAACTGCTAACCAAACTCACCTCAAAACAGCGCAGCGTCTTGAAAATGCTAAGAAGCGATCAAGCACCAAGTGGTTATTCTTGGGTTGAAAAGCAGGGCGCTAAAACGTATCGCTATTATATGCAACTTGTCCGTGCACAAGATAGACTTTTAAGTAGTCATAACCCGCAGGGTCTCTCCACTCCGTTTGACGCCGACCAAGAGATTGGTGTGGTTATCTATCGAACGTTTGATGTTAACACTCAAAATACATATCTAATGAATCAGCTTTTAATTATCTTTGCAGGTTTGCTTGCTGGTTCGGGTGCGATTATTGCAGTCTACGTTATTATCCAAAGGATTATTCTCCATCCAATCAGACAACTGCGAGCGCTTGTGAGTAACGTCTCTGAGGGTCAGATGGATGCGCGTGCCTCAATTAAGACAGGTGATGAGTTTCAAAGTCTATCCGAATCGTTTAACGACATGCTCGATGGCTTGCAAGAATCTCAACAGAAACTCCGCGATGCAAACGCGCAGCTTGACAATAAAATTGTCGAATTGTCAGAGCGTAATATTGAACTATTTAAAGCTAACAAATTAAAGAGTGAGTTTTTAGCTAACATGAGTCATGAGTTTCGAACTCCCCTAAATGCTATTCTTGGTTTTGCAGATATTCTAAAGGATAAGCCCGGCGAGGATATTGAAAAGTCTAGGAGATATGCAGACAATATCGTCAGGAGTGGCCGGAGCCTCTTGAATATGATTAACGACCTTCTCGACTTGGCGAAAGCAGAAGCAGGTAAGCTCAAGTTGCATATTACCAAGACAAGTATCGCAGACCTATGCAAATCTCTAGCCGTTTTTTTCTCTCCAATAACAGAGAAGCAAATGCTAAAGGTTAAGGTGCATGTTGAAGACAATATTCCAATCATACATACAGACGCTGGCAAGGTTCAGCAGATTCTTTACAACTTCTTTAGCAACGCTATCAAGTTTACACCTGAGGGTGGAAAGATAAGTATCGATGCCAGAATGCTCGATGACAAGACGATTAGAATCGCAGTCGCTGATACAGGATGCGGAATCCCAGACGACCAGATTGATCATGTCTTTGAGAAGTTCCGTCAGGTCGATGGTTCTATCACAAGAAAAGGCGCCGGAACAGGGCTTGGTCTTGCAATCAGTACAGAGCTTGCGCATTTATTATCAGCGAAAGTTTCAGTAGAGAGTGAACTCGGTGTTGGCTCCACATTCTACTTAGATTTACCTATAACGAATCTTCAACATGTAGATGAGAAGCAATAACTAGAGGAGTTTTTTCTAAGGATGGAGAAGACAATGGGCCAAGGTTTTAGGCTATTAAATGAAGATGAAATAATCCAGCTCCAAACTCAAGGTTGTAGCTGCGATGACTGGTCACGGGTTGAAGTTTCTCAAACGATAAAACTTGAGAGACTGCGCAACAGCGATTTTAGTGGTGACGTTAGGATTGGCTCTCAAGAATCTCAAGTCTCTCTAGAGGGTGGGCTAAAGAGACTTGCGGGGATATACAACGCCTCAATTCACAACTGCACTATTGGCGAAAACGTTTATATCTCTGGAATTGATAACTACATCGCCAACTATGATATTGGCGATAATGTAATAATCTCTAATGTTAGCCTTATGGTAGTTGATGGCAAGAGTTCTTTTGGTAACGGAGAAAAACTTTGCGTTATCAACGAATCTGGTGGTCGAGATATTCCAATCTGTGACAAGCTCTCAAGCCACGCGGCTTACATGTTAGCCCTCTACCGCGACAATGAAAAACTAACTAAACGGCTAAACTCCTTTGTTGATGATTATGTCGAGACGATAACGAGCGATCGAGGAACTATCGGAGATGGCGTAACAATTACAAATTGCGGCGTGATTAAAAATGTTAGAATTGCTGATGCCGCAGTTCTAGAGCAGGTAAGCTCTCTTAAAAATGGCTCAATAAACAGCTGCCCGCAAGACCCTACTTATGTGGGCGCTGATGTTATCGCAAAAGATTTCATCCTTTTATCAGGTGCGCGGGTTAGCGAGAATTCAATACTCACGCGATGCTTCGTTGGTCAGGCGAGTGAGTTATCCAAACAATTCTCTGCGGAGAATTCAGCATTCTTTGCAAACTGCGGCGGCTACCACGGCGAAGCATGTTCTATATTTGCAGGGCCATACACGGTTACTCATCACAAGTCAACATTGCTGATTGCTGGAATGTATTCATTCTTAAACGCAGGCTCTGGCTCGAATCAAAGCAACCATATGTACAAGCTTGGGCCTCTGCATCAAGGAATTATTGAGAGAGGTTCTAAAACGACTAGCGACTCCTACATACTCTGGCCAGCGAGAGTTGGCGCATTCACACTTATAATGGGTCGTCACTACAACAATTCAGATACAAGCGATTTGCCATTCTCATATTTAATAGAGAATAACAATGAATCTCACCTTGCCCCCGGCGTGAATATTAGATCTGTAGGAACGCTTCGTGATGCAAGGAAATGGCCAAAACGTGATAAGCGTAAATCGCCTGTAATACTCGATCATATTATATTCAATCTCTTAACTCCCTATACCGTTCAAAAGATGCTCAAGGGTAGAGAGATTTTAAAGAACCTCAAATTGCAGCAGGGCGATTCGGTTGACTACTACGATTATAATGGCGTAAGAATTAAAAGAAGCGCCCTTAAAAAAGGCTTGGATTTTTATTCGATGGGTATCGATAGATATCTTGGCAATGTTATTGTAGACAGGCTGCGCAGAGATAACTGCAAATCTATAGAATCTATGCGCAATATTCTAAAACTCTCAAGCGATATTGGAAAAGGGAAATGGCTCGACATCTCTGGTCTATTAGCTCCTTCTGAAGTGATTGATACGGTGATAAGTGATGTTGTGTCTGGGAAGCTAAATAGCCTCGGCGATTTGAACGGGCGTTTTTCAAGTATCTGCGCAAACTTCTTAGACTATGAACTCTGCTGGGTCAAAAACATCTTAGAGAATAGATGCGGCAAAAAGTTTGAATGTTTTGAGGCGCAGGATTTTATCGCGTTGATATCAAACTGGATTGTTGCCGTTGAGAGGCTTGACAATCTGCGTATTGAAGATGCATCTAAAGAGTTCACAAAACAGGCACAAGTTGGCTTCGGCGTCGACGGCGACAGGCTTGCATCTCAGAGAGATTTTGCCAACACGCGAGGTTCTCTAGAGGACAACGATTTTATCATCGAGCTAAAAACAAGACTCGCTGGTAAAAAGAAAACAGCAGCCAAGCTTATTGAAATGCTTGAGAGCTTCTAAGGTTTTGTGATGACAAACATCTCAAGAGAAATTGAGACAGTATCAAAGATGGTGAAGATTTATTGCACAAAAAAGCATTTTACTAAATCTAACCTATGCGAGCAATGCGCATCCATCTTGAGATACACGGAAGCGAAAATAAAAGAATGCCCCCATCTCCAAGAGACAGGGAATAAACCATCATGCCGTAGATGCAAGATTCATTGTTTTGAGTTAGAAAAGCGCGCAGAGATAAAAAAGATAATGGCTTTTAGCGGGCCAAAAATGTTATGGCGTGCGCCAATAGATTACGCACGCCATCTATTTCGCTAAAGAAATTTTACCAGCACGTGGATCGTCAGGGCTGGTGATATTAAGCTCGTAATCCCCAAATCTCCGTCATGTCCAGCTATATAGTCAAGGATCAACTGTCTCTATTGCCTATTGGCAGGCTAACAAAAAAAGAGTTGACCAATTAAAACAAATGTTTTATGCTATTGTTTTAAACAGATGTTTTAATTTGTCCGAATAGGTTAATATGAACGAGATTGATACAACTGAATCTAGAGACCAAGAAGATATCTTGCGCAGGATTGAAGATTCTGCGGAGAAACTCTTCGCCCAGAAAGGTTTTTCTGCCACTAGTGTCAGAGAGATAACGGCGGCGGCGGGCTGTAATGTCGCTTCGATTAATTACTATTATGGCTCCAAAAAAGGGCTATACGAGCGTGTCTTGAAGCGTTATCTGGAGAATATGTGCAAGATTCGCATTGCGGCGATTGATGAAGTTACCGCTCGCAAATACGACATCAGAGATTTGGTGAGAGTTTTTTGCGAGTCTTTTTTAGACTCGCTCAAAGGCGCTTCCGGCGAGCTTGGTACTTCGGATTTATTGCTGCGCGAATGTTTGGACCCAGCACTTGAGGGTTCGCCGATTGAGCGGATGGTTAACCATCTTAAAGTCGTCAGGGAGAAGATGGTTGAGGCTATTGAGCGCATTTACCCTGAACTTAGCGGTGAGTCTCTCGATTTGTATGTGATTTCAATAATTGGTCAACTTTGGCATTTTGCGCATCTTCTCACTGAAGATGGGCAGGTTCACAGGTATATAGAACACCCTATCAGTTACAATATTGTTGTTGAGCATGTGAGCGATTTTTCGGTTGCTGCGTTAAAAAATCTTTTGAGCAAAGGCGGTCAAGATGCGCAAGATTAAAATTGCATTGCTATTATCTTTTTCGGCGATCCTCCTTGCTGGCTGTGTTGTAGGGCCAGAGTATAAAAGGCCAAAAGAGGTGCTGGATAAAGATGCGAGTTTTATTAACTCCAATAGCCAATCAAAAAAGAATGTTGATTATGCGCCAGATAAGTGGTGGGTTAATTTCGCTGACGACACAACAGCAGAGCTTGTGGACATTGCACTTAAAAATAACCAAAACTTAAAAGCCTCAGCAGCCAGAGTTATTCAAGCGCAGGCACGTTATAAATTTGTTAGCGGTGCTAAGCTTGGCAGGGTTGATTATAATTTCAATGCAGACAGAAGCAAACGAACTCCAGACTCTATCGCCTCGGTGCAGAATTCTTACACGCATTACCTCTCGGCTAGCTATGTTGTTGATATATTTGGCAAGCTCGAGAGAAATAATCGAGCCGCTTGGGACGACATTCTAAGTGCCGAGTATTCAAGGAAGGCTCTCGTGCAAGGGCTTATTGCAGAAGTCGTTTCTACTAGGGTTGCGATTGCGTATATAAATAAGCAATTGCAAATCTCAAAAGATAACACAAAGAGCTGGGATAAGACGTACAAAGTCATTAAGCGCAGATATAACAATGGGCTTACCTCATCTCTAGATTTAAGGCTTGCAAGAGAAAATCTCGCAACATCTAGAGCTCAAGAAAAGGTATATGAACAGCTTCTAAACGAGACAATGTACAAGCTAGATGTTCTGCTTGGCCGTAACAGTTCAACGTATAAAGAGCTGCCAAAGTTAGATGCACCGCTACCAATGATTGGCGCAGTTTCCGCAAGTATTCCTGCCAAGCTTTTAGATAGAAGACCAGATCTTATGGCTATGGAAATGAAGCTATCTGGAGCTACAGAACGCGTTGGTGTTAGTATGGCAAATCTTTACCCAGATCTTACCCTAACAGGAACGTATGGATATTCTTCTGGTAGCTTTGACAAACTAACAAGGCCTGGCTTTGATATCTACTCTCTTGTTGGCGGGGCAGTAATGCCGCTATTTAGAGGTGGTCAGTTAAAAGCTCAAGTGGAAATCTCAGAGGCAATTGCCCAAGAGATGGCGGCGAATTATGCATCAGCTGTGCTAAATGCGGTTAGAGAAGTTGAGAGTGCATTGATGCGTGAGAGAGTTTTAAGAGAAAAGCTTGTTAATTTGAATAAGAGTCTCGTTGAGTCGCAGGCTTCTGAGAAACTAGCGACGCAGCGTTATCTAAGAGGTCTCGAGAGCATTGTTACCGTTCTAGATGCGCAGAGGCGAAAAAGAGTTTCACAACTTGAAGTTACCAAAGCATTAGCCCAAATATGGCAGGCAAGAATAGACCTTTATCTCGCTCTTGGTGGAGATTGGCAGAGCGAGACCAAAGTAGAAAAGAAACAGGCGAAGAATCTCTAATTGTAAATGATTCATAATAATAGGATTGTAGAATGAGTAATCTATCCCAAAAAAATACAAGCAAGACGCCAATGATTATTAAGCAAATTGTCTTGGTGTTTATTGTCTTTGCGGTGGCAGCCTTTGTCACCTATAGGCTTAAAATCAGTAAAAAACAGCAACATAAGAAAATCCCAAAAAACGCTGCGCCTCTAGTTGAGACTATTAAAGTCGAACCTCAGACGGTGAATATATTAATAAATGGATATGGAGAGGTTCGCCCGACTCATGAGGCTCAGATTGTTGCGCAGATAAGCGGGGAAATTCTCTCACTCTCTATTAATGATGGAGATTTCTTCAAGAAAAATCAAGAGCTAGTGGTTATAGACCCTAGAGATTACGAGCTTGCTCTTGAGAGTGCTAAAGCAAAGATTGCTGCGGCAAAGGTGAAGCTAGAGCTAGAGAAGGCAGAAGCTCTTGTAGCCAAACAGGAATGGCAAGAACTTAATCCTGACAAGAAACCTTCTAGCGATTTAGTATTTAGAGTGCCACAGATTAAAAATGCCCAAGCAAATTTGCTATCTGGTGAATCTATGGTAGCCAAGGCAAAGCTTGACCTTGAGAGAACAAAAATCTTAGCTCCTTTTGACGGTAGAGTTGTGAAGAAATTCGTTGACCTTGGTCAATATGTAGCTAGAGGCACTCCAATAGCCGCAGTGTACAGCACCGATTCTCTTGAGGTTGATGTTCCTCTGGAAAATTCAAAGCTAGCTTGGATAAAGGCTGGTCCAGATGGTTCTAATGTTGTTGTGCATACTAAATTTGCAGGCAAGGATTCTTCTTGGAATGGTAGGCTTGTTCGTACTGCTGGTAAGATAGATTCTATGACAAGAATGGTACATGTTTTTGTTGAAGTTGACAATCCCTTTGAAGTCGTAGATGACAATGCAATACTAACTCCTGGTATGTTCGTTGAGGTTGATATTCAAGGGGCGCCTCTGAAAAATGCTTTTGTCTTACCGCGCAGAGCAGTACGCGGAAGAGATAGTGTTTGGGTCGTTAAAGATGGCAAACTTGATGTCAGAAAAGTTGTTGTTGCCATGTCAAATAAAGACGTCTCATACATTACAGACGGTTTAGATGATTCTGATGTCGTTGTAACTTCTACTATCGAGGCGGCTGTTAATGGGATGAACCTGCGCTGCGAGCTTGAATCAACAGGCACAACTTCTGGAGCGATTAAGTGAAAGATTTAAGAGAAGAAAAAATAGGTGTTCTTGGTTGGATGGCTGGCAACCATGTTGCGGCGAATCTGTTGATGTTTGTCATATTGATTGGTGGAATTGTTGCGACATTAACAAATCGTATGGAAATCTTTCCCAAGATAGACACGCATATGATTAGCGTTACCGTTCCTTATAGAGGTGCATCTCCTCAAGATAGTGAAGAGGGCGTTTGTATCAGAGTTGAAGAGGCCGTCTCTGGCATTGAAGATGTTAAGAAGATATACTCTACTGCTAGTGAGGGTAGCGGTAATGTTACGGTAGAGGTGGAGGATTTTGCTGATACCCAAGAAGTTCTTGATGACGTCAAGGAGGCAGTTGATAGAATTGAAACATTTCCAAAAGAAACAGAGAAACCGATTGTTGCTATATTAGAGAATCCTGAGCAGGTTGTGACTATTGTGTTGTATGGCGAGGCTAGCCAGAAGTCACTTAAAAAGATGGCAGAGCGAATAAGAGACGACCTCAGAGAGACCAAGGGGATATCTCAGGTTGGTATATCCGGCGTTCCACTCTACGAGATGTCTATAGAAATATCAGAAGAGACTCTGCGCAAATACGACTTGAGCTTTGATAAGATTGCGAAAATTATTAGAGGCTCTTCGCTAGACCTTCCAGGAGGTTCTGTAAAAACAAAAGGCGGAGAAATTCTAATCAGAACCAAAGGTCAAAAGTATGTTGGCAAAGAGTTTGAGAATATAACAGTCCTAACAAAAGACGACGGTTCAATATTGAAACTCGGCGATATTGGAACTGTTGTTGATGGCTTTGAGGAGACTCCCGTTAAAACTCGTTTCAACAGACATCCTGCCGTATTTGTAAATATCTATAGAGTTGGCCAACAGGACACTCTTGATGTTGTGGGTAAGGTTAAAAAATACATAGAAGATCATAATGCATCATTGCCAAATGGAATACATATGGCACTCTGGGGAGATAACTCTTCTATTTTAAAATCACGTTTGCGGTTGTTGATTAAAAATGCAATGTTTGGGCTCATTTTGGTATTCTTATGCCTTGCTTTATTTTTAGATTTGAAGTTAGCATTTTGGACAACAATGGGAATTCCAATTTCGTTTCTTGGAGCCCTGTGGCTCTTGCCACTATTTTCTGTAACAGTAAATATGATTTCTCTATACGCATTCATTATTTGCCTTGGTATTGTTGTTGATGATGCAATTGTTGTTGGCGAAAATATATATGAGTATCGCAGGAGCGGGAAATACAACTCCTACCAAGCAGCGGTAAAAGGTGTCACAGAGATGGCTGCGCCTGTTACGTTTGCAGTCTTAACTACTATTGTAGCATTTGCTCCTTTGTTATTTACTAAGGGTAGAGTCGGAGAGTTTTTGAGAGTGATTCCAATTGTTGTTATAAGCGTACTGGTGATCTCTTTGCTTGAGGCGTTATTTATATTGCCAGCGCACCTCTCTAGTTCTCTAGATAAAACAACTAATGGCCCGATAGCACGGGGGCAAAAGTTTCTTAGAGATGCTTTAGATAAGTTCGTCTATGGAGCGTTTGCTAAACTCGTTATGTTTGCAGTTAAGTGGAGATACGTAACTCTTGCTTTGGCGATATCAGCCTTTATGCTGATGGTTGGCGCTAGGTTAGGCGGCTATATTAATTTTACATTCTTAAATCAAGTAGACTCGAATAATGTCTTTGCAATATTAGAAATGCCTCAGGGAACTCCCATAGAAGTTACCACTCGCATTGCAAAACGCATTGAAGCTGCCGCGTTGGAGACAAGAGACCAGATCGATGCCAAGGGTCTTAGCAACGGTAAATCAATCGTGAAATCTGTTGCGACTACGGTTGGCCAGAGTGCGTTGGTTGGTACTGGTCCAGAGGCAACAAAACAGGGGCCAGCCCGCTCTCATATTGCATCTGTAAATGTAGAATTGCTTGGCGGCGAACAGAGAAGTATTTCTTCTAGTGAATTTGCAAATAAATGGAGATCTCTAGTCGGAGAGATTGCAGGCGTAACCTCTCTTACATTTAAATACTCTCTATTCTCTGCGGGTGATAAGGTAAAGGTTGAACTCTCTGATAGAGCCCCAGACCAACTTAACAAAGCTGTCGCTCTGCTTAAAAAACATCTTAGCCAATACGAGGGCGTTAAGGATATCCATGATAGTTTTGTTGAGGGAAAGAGAGAAATTAAGCTTAGTCTGCGCCCAAGAGGTAGAAGCCTTGGTCTAACACTGAGCGACCTTGCAAGACAAGTTCGGCAAGGTTTCTACGGTGAAGAGATTCAGCGCATTCAACGCGGCAAAGATGATGTGCGTGTGATGCTTAGGTATCCAGTCCAAGAACGCAAGAGCCTTTGGGATGTGGAGAATATGCGCATCAGAACTCCTGACGGGCGAGAGGTTGCTTTTGATACGGTTGCCAAGGTTAAATATGGAAGAGGCTACTCTAGCATTAAAAGAGCTGATAAACGCCGCGTGATAAATGTGCTAGCCGATGTTGATGAGACTGTTGCAAAATCTGAAGAAATAAACAAAGAGATTTTTAGTGAATTTCTTCCAAAGTTGCAAGAGTCTATGCCGTCACTACGCTTTGGTCTTGAAGGAGAACAACGCTCGAAACGTGAGAGTATGGGAAGCCTTGGTTATGGATTTATCTACGCTCTGTTTGGAATATTTGTACTCTTGGCTATTCAGTTTAGAAGCTATGCGCAGCCGTTGATTATTATGTCTGCGATACCATTTGGTCTTATCGGTGCGGTTATTGGCCATTTGATGTTTGGTAAAGACCTGTCCCTACTCTCTGTATTCGGAATTGTTGCACTTATGGGTATCGTTGTTAACGATTCTCTAATTATGGTAGATTTGATTAATAGAGAAAGAAGTAGTGGAGTCGGGCTTCAAGATGTTCTGCGCGATTCTGCCACGAGAAGGTTTAGGCCTATCATACTAACAACCCTTACTACCTCTCTTGGATTAGTTCCTATGATACTGGAGAAATCGGTGCAGGCACAATTTTTGATACCTATGGCTATAAGCCTTGGCTTTGGAATTCTCTTCGCTACCAGCATTACTCTGTTGCTGGTACCATCGCTATATATGATACTTGAGGATTTTCATAACTTCTTTGGTTCAAAATCTCCGCATCATAAATAAGGTGGGAGTATAGATACTAGCGTAGGAACTTGGCATCATGCCAAGTTCCTACATACAGCCTAAACTGGCTTTTTTCGCTAAGATTCTCCTGCGTCGCCTGATATGAGCCACTGCTGGTTTAATTCATATCAAAAGCAACATAGGACACACCTAGCCAGACGCCAAAGCTTTGGTCCCATCACCAATATTAATACGATTACATTGGTCTGATTGTTTTCTAGAAAAAAAGTTTTTTTATGACACATCCTTCTCCTCTAGCGTTAATACCCCAAAAGTTATTGACACAGGTTCTCTAAGGCTCTAGTATCAATGCCCTGAATGGTTCGAAATGCATTTATATTGTAGGTAAGGATTTCTATGGCAAGCCACGATTTAGCATATATTGACATTGATGACGACTTGAGAGTATTTGGATACTCAATTGCTGGCGAAGAGACGGTTATTGCCGTCCCGCAGCTTGATGTATGTTTCGATATTGGTAAAGCGCCCGAACAGGTTGTTCCAATTAACAATGTATTGCTAACGCACGGCCATATAGACCATGCTTCTGGAATTGCATATTATTTATCGCACAGAAAATTCTGCGACCAAAAGGAGGGGACTGTTCTTGTTCCCAAGGGGCTTGTTAATCCGATCAGAAAAATCCTAGACGCTTGGGGCGAGCTTGATGGCAACGAGATTCCATGCAACCTTGTTGGAGTTGAAGATGGTGATGAGTATAGAGTTAAACCAAATATTGTCGCTAAAGTTTTTGATACTTCACATAACCGAAATTCGGTTGGCTACAGCCTTGTCGAGGTGCGCAAGAAGCTTAAAAAAGAGTATATTGGTCTATCAGGTCAAAAACTTGTCGCATTGAAAAAAGACGGTGTTGAGATTGAGAATAAAATAGAGATGCCTCTTGTTAGCTATCTTGGCGATACCTGCGCAGCAGACTACTGTAAGCTTGACCACGTTAGAAAAAGCAAAGTCTTGATAACCGAATGCACATTCTTTCTGGAAGAACATAAAGATAGAGCCAAAGCCGGACGCCATATTCATGTCGACGAACTCGGTGAGTTTTTGGAAAAAATGGAAAATGAGCATATAATTCTTATGCATTTCTCACAAAGAACACACATCAAAGATGCCAAAAAGATCCTGCAAAAACGGCTTCCGCGTGAAATTCTAGACAAGACTATAATTCTGATGGATAAATTTGATGCTAGGCGTATATCGACAAGCGATATTTAGCTAAGTGTTTAGTGTCTAACTTTATCCACAATCGTCTTTTCAAGTAAAGAGAGACATGCGGTTTGCCGACGATAACTACAGTACTAGTATGATATTAAAGGGAACCAAAAATGGCTAAAGTTAGAAGTTTCACCGTTTTACCATCATTGCCTCAATCTCTAGAACCGCTCAAGAAAATTGCAAAGAATCTCTTCTGGAGTTGGAACTGTGAATATGTAGATTTATTCAAAAGAATTGATTCTGCGCTGTGGGAGGCTTGTGGGCATAATCCAGTTAAGCTGCTTGGAAGTGTGAACCAAGATAAACTCGCAGAGCTCTCAAAAAATCAGGGCTTTCTTTATCAACTCAATAGCGCATCTGAAAAACTAGACAAAGCCCTAGAAGCACCTCGATGGTTCGACCAGATTTACTCTGAAGAAAAGATGCCGCTCATTGCATATTTTAGTGCAGAGTTTGGAATACACGAATCTATGCCAATATATTCTGGCGGGCTAGGTATTCTAGCAGGCGATCACCTAAAGAGTGCTTCTGATTTGGGAGTGCCATTAGTTGGCGTTGGGCTTATGTATCAAAATGGTTACTTCCGTCAATATTTAAACGCTGACGGCTGGCAACAGGAGAGGTATGTAGAAAATGAGTTTCACAATATGAGTGTGAAGCTAATACGTAACGAAAACAAGAAACCGCTAACTATAAATGTGGCATTCCCTGATAGAAATGTTCATGTGCAGATATGGCAAGCGCAGGTTGGGAGAGTTAATCTCTATCTGCTTGATACGAATGTCTCAAAGAATAATCCTCAAGACCGAGAGATAACAAGCGCCCTCTACGGCGGTGACAATGAGATGCGCATCAAGCAAGAGATGATTCTTGGTATCGGCGGTTATAAAGCATTGCTTGCATTGGATCTTGAACCGACAGTTTGCCATATGAATGAAGGCCACGCTGCGTTTATGGCGCTTGAGAGGATTTATCATTTAAGCAGTAAGAATGAGATTAGTTTTGAAGAGGCGGCTGATGCGGTTAAACCTGGAAACATATTCACAGTCCATACTCCGGTAGCGGCTGGTTGTGATGAATTTTCTGCCGATATGATGGATAAATATTTTAGCAGCTATTTTCCTAAACTTGGATTGACTAGAGAGCAGTTTTTGTCTCTGGGTAGGTTTAATGTTTCAGACGATAATGAAGCTTTTAAGATGCCAGTCCTTGCGATTAAGCTTAGCGATTATCGAAATGGTG
>WGDE01000120.1 GCA_015493385.1 Phycisphaerae bacterium | reverse complement strand
CTTACTGTAACTGGTTACGACGCCTCTGGAGCTATTGGCAATTCAGTGATTATTTACCTTGCCGATGGAACAGATATTTTGTCTGACTGGAAATGGGTGGACTTGAGTAGTCTTGGCGCAAACATACGGAGTCTATCATTTGATCTTAACTGTTCAGATGTTGGTGCATATGGGATGAATACTCCAGCATATTTCGCTATGGATAACCTTACATTTGTTCCAGAACCGATTAGCCTCGTTTTAATTGGTCTTGGCGCAATGCTAGTTCGTAGAAAATAAATATCCTACGGTTGCAGGTTTTTCTCTGTAACGGCCTGCAACCAGTTCTATACTGAATCGAGTTTGAAATGACTAAAAAGAGATTACTCATAACGATTCTAATCGCTACAGTAGCCAGCATTTCGTTCGCTGGGGTTTATGACGAGATTGGTGTCAGCGGTTTTATTGGAAGTGATTTTAATCGCGCAAATCCACTAGCGGACGAAGATGCAATTATCAATCCAATTTTTCGTAGCTGGGCTAGCGGCTATATAAATTATTTACCAGCTGGTAGCGTTGATGCTGATTGGACAAATCCTAACAAGGCTCTCGGCGTGGTTACTGGAGATAATGGAGATATTGTTAGTCTTGGCGATCTTAGCCCAGAGCAGATTAGCAATTCCATTAGCCCCGGGGAGATTACTCTTGTCTTTGGCGATCCTAATCAAACGCATTCACCTGAGCATATCCGTGATATGAGTGGCTGGGATTTTGTTGTTTTTGAGAATGGATTTTCCCCTCCAGATAGCAATGATATATTTGCAGAACTTGGTTATGTAGAAGTTTCATCGGATGGCGCCCATTTTGCCAGATTCCCTTCGGTATCGCTTACAAAAGAATCAGTTGGGGGATACGGTTCTATTGATTCTAGCAACCTGCACAATCTTGCGGGTAAACATCCAAACTCTTATGGAGAATGCGTTGGGACTCCGTTTGATTTAAGCGACCTCTTAGACAACGCTGCCGTTGTAAGCGGAGATGTAGACTTGAGCGATATCTGTTATGTTAGGATAGTAGACATTCCAGGTAGCGGCGATTTTTACGATGAAGCCACTTCTAATATAGATCCAAATTCGATTGGCAATTGGGCTAGCTATAGCAGCAGGCATCCAATTTTTGATGCTTGGCAGACTTACGGTTCTGGCGGTTTTGATCTCGAAGCAATCGGAGTTTTAAATGAGCAGAAATATTTAGCGGATATTAATCTTGATGGAATTGTTGACAGTCTCGATCTTGTAGAATTCTTAGACGCTTGGCTTAGCGAGTTTGGCACTAGCCACTGGAATGCTAGGTGTGATATTGCCTTGCCTAGAAATTCAAAAGTCGACTATCTTGATTTCGCAGTGTTGAGTGCTCAATGGGGTAAGAGTGAGCTTTGGCGATTATCTCAATAAATATAAAGACTAAAAGATTTTTGTCATATTCTTCAAGGTAGATATGTTTTGCATTAAGACGGTTGAATTTATAGTTGCAATTTGCTGTGTGGTAAATAGGGTTTTTAGATGGCAAGATACGTTGGCAAAGCCTTTACACTTATAGAGCTGTTGGTTGTTATTTCAATAATTGCAATCTTGATGGCATTGCTTACGCCTGCGCTGTCCGCGGCAAAGGCGCAGGCTCGTTCTGTTGTGTGCAAAAATAATTTACGTGAGCTTGCGTTAGCGAATCTACTCTATGCAAATGAAAACAGCGGCCATTTCGTTGCGGCGGCAAGCGATATTGATACTTCTAATGGCGGGCTACACCGATGGCATGGGGTGCGTGAGAATGCCAATGAACCATTCGACCCAACAAAAGGCCCTTTGGCTACATATCTTGGTGATGGCGACATAGAGCAATGCCCTACAATGGTGCGTTTTGTTAAGGGGCAATCTTGGAATATAAATTTCGAACAGGGCTGCGGTGGTTATGGCTACAACGCTACTTTTATTGGCAGTAGGTTGTGGCAAAAGCATACATCTAGTTCTTATCGTAATACTACAAAAATCATGGAAGTCTCAAATACTGCCTCAACATTGATGTTTGCCGACTGTGCAATGGCAAATAAACATGGAGCAAATACATACATACAAGAATATTCGTTTATACAGCAACCATTTCATCTAAGCGGTGCAGTTGCCCAGCCTTCTTGGGGGTACGCTAGCCCGTCTATACATTTTAGGCATAGATCAAGAGCTAACCTAGCATGGGTTGATGGGCATGTCGACTCGCAAGTTATGGCTAAATTTGACGGCAAGAATGTCTACGGAGTAAAATCTAGCGACTTCAATATTGGCTGGCTAACCCCACTTGATAATAGTCTATATGATCTAAATTAAGTAAAGTGGTCGGATACTTCTTGTCGGGAGTCTCCATTTTCATAGTAATGTTACTGATTATTGCGAAATCTAAACGAATAATAAAGGGGAGTTGTTTTGTAGCGTTCTTGAAAATCAACAAGATTGTCTAACCCTTTACTTGGAATCTTCTTTTATCGCTCCTCGCAGACCGTCCATTTTTAGGAATCCTTTTTCCCAGATAATTAAAGCCGAGGCTATGAACACCAATACATAAACAATCAATGCATACCTTGTGCGAATCTGGCTCATTGCTAAGCCTATGACTGCGTAGGTTGCTGCGATGAAATATGAGATTTTGACGGTTTTTGAGAGTCCATAACCTCTATCCATTAGTTGATCGTAGATGTGGCCACGGTCGGAGACCATTAGTGGTCTTCCATTTAGCTTGCGTCTTACTAATGCGGTGGCAGTATCTAAAATAGGAAGCCCAAATATTATAATAGAAGACATCCACCAGCGTGGGATTGTCTCACCGAATAATAGCATTAATGCGGCTATCGAGAATCCAAGAAGTAGTGAGCCGGCATCGCCCATAAATATTTTGGCTGGGTGTCGATTAAACGGCAAGAATCCAAGCACTCCGCCGACAAGGCTAAGGCTAAGAATGATTCGGACAGGATCGCCAGTAGAGCTGAAATACCATGTACTAAGATGGATTGCTAGTGCTAGCATTCCAAGCGTGATGATTGCGGTTACGCCTGCGCAAAGTCCGTCAAGCCCATCGAGAAGGTTTAGAGAGTTTGTAGCGCCTAAAACAAAAATAATTACTACTGGTATCGCTAATATTGTCTCGATGTTGTGCGGCATACTCCAGCCGATTGGATCGGTGAAGTAGTGTAGAGCTGGCATTACTCCAGAGATAATCAATGTGAACGCAGCGAAGAGCTGTCCGAGAAGTTTTTGCCATGGCTTGATATCTAGAATGTCGTCTACTACTCCGACGAGGCAGGCGATTGTTGCACCTGCCATAATACCAAGAAGCATCTTGAATATTTTATGAAACTCTGGCTCTTGGCTTGCGCAGTATAGGCCGGCTAGAATGCCAGCGATAAGACCAGCCAATATTCCAATCCCACCAAGATATGCGACTGGTTTTTTGTGGGTCTTCACCGCGTTGTCTGGCTTGTCTGTTATCCCAAAACGGATTGCGATTTTCTTGCAAACAAAAGTAGCGATAAGACCTGCTATCACAGAGCTTGCAAGCACAGGCCAAAAATCTAATACCCATTGCAACGATCTCTCGTTACCAATTATTTCATTCAAAGAAAACATCTCTTACTCTTTCAATATTTAATAACTTCAACTGCAATTGCAAATTTAACTCTAATAGGGTTATCTTGCGTTAAATCTTTTAGTCTTTTATATCTTTAAACCCAGACCTCTGCGTCGTAGCGCAGCATGGTGAGTTTATCTTTATAACAGTCATCGGTCGCCCTGAAAGTTTTTTCTGGCGTGCTTAGCATTGTTAGAATCCATTTTGGGAAATTTGCGCCTGCTTTAATACTTAGCGGTGCGCCTCCGCCGAAGCGTGGGTTTATCTCGATGAACTTTATATGGTCTTTGCCAGAATACATCAGCTGAACTGTTACTACGCCGGGGCCGGCATTTAGAGCTTTTACCAGCTCTCGAACCTGTGTGATAATTTCTGGGACTTTCTCGATTCTTCCCTTGCTAACCTCACCGCTACGAACTTCAAGCCTTTTTCTTGGTACAACACATCGAACTTCACCATCGAAATCAACGAAGACATCGCATGTGTACTCGTCTCCTTCGGCGAAGTCTTGCACGATACAATTTTCAATATGACGTGCATAGAAACTTAGCTCTTCTCTGTTTGCTGCGATTTGGATAAACTTACTTGCAGAGCCATCCCATGGTTTCATGAAGCACGGGTATTTGAAGTTTTTCTTGCGTAGAGCTGTCGCCGCGGCGATTGTATCTGGCGTACCAAACGAATTTTTCTTTAGAAATTTGTGTGTTAGCTTTTTGTTTTGGCAGATTTCGATTACCTCTGGTGCTGAGACGTGGACAAAGCAGCCAAGCTTTTCAAACTTCTTTTTGTTTTGTGCTAGCAAAAGAAGGTCATGGTCTGTGGTTGGGATTAGAAGCTTGACTTTGTGCTCTTTTGTGATACTTAACAATTGGGACAGATATTTCGGGTGCTCGGTGTGATGCACAACGTGTTTGTGGTCGCACATCTCAAGGGCAGGGCTAAGCTCGGTTGTGTCTGCGCCGATTATCTCTGTGTCTAGCTTAAGTTTTTTTGCCGAGAGTCTAAACGATTCAAGAAGAGATACCCGTCTTCCGATACAAGTAAACAATATATTGAACTTTGTTCTTTTCATATTTATAAAATCACTATAATCTAAAATTAATTGGAACCCCTGTCGGTTCGCGGATCTTAAGGATAATTGTACAACTCTTCATCTAATCGGCTTATTTTGGGATTAAACTTAATTGTGGGACTTTTTATGACAAAATGCGTGATATTTGACCTTGATGACACTCTATATCCAGAGGTTGACTACTGCAAGAGTGGCATGCGCGAGATATCCAAGATGCTCTCGGCTGCGCTCAATATTGCCAGCGATGAGATTTTTGATAGGATCTGGTCTAGATTTATGGCAGGAGATAGGGATATGCTCTTCAATAAAATTCTAGACGAGTTTGAATATAGATACCGCCCAGATTTTATCACGAAGCTGATTACGGTGTACCGAGAGCATAAGCCAGATATCACACTTCCGCTTGAGAGTGAGGCGGTTTTACGCGAGCTTAGCGGAAAATACACACTCGCACTGCTCTCAGATGGGTTTATGCCGGCTCAGCGGTTGAAGGTCGAGGCGCTTGGGATTGGTGATTATTTTGCAGAGACCATTTTTTCGCAGGAGCTTGGGAGCGAGTTTTGGAAGCCATCTACTGTTGGGTTTGAGAGAATACTTACAAATCTAGGCATTGCGCCGCAGATGTCTGTTTATGTGGGCGATAATATAAAGAAGGATTTTATTGCACCAAACAAGCTTGGTATGCACTCGGTGCAATATTCTCGGCCTCAAAAAGTTCATGAAGATGTTGAGGTTGACGAAGATGCCATGCCGGAATACAAGATTGCCTCGCTTGGCGAGCTTGATGGTTGTCTTAATATTATATGGGGCAAATGCGATGTATAGATTTTTCAAAAGGGCTTTCGATCTTTGCGCATCTATAATGGCGATTGTGATATTTGCGATTCCGATGTTGATAATCGCTACGATAATAAGGATTGACAGTAGCGGCAAGGCAATATTCTCACAGCAACGGGCGGGGAAAAATGCAAAACCGTTTAAGATATACAAGTTTCGCTCAATGCGCAGCGATGTTGACCCGTACGGGGCGAGCCCAAAATCCGGGCGAGATCCAAGGATTACGAAGATTGGGCTGTTTTTGCGTGAGACTTCGCTTGATGAGCTTCCACAGCTATTTAATGTGCTGCGTGGTGAGATGAGCTTGGTTGGCCCAAGACCTCTTTACGTTGAACAGATTGCCGAGTGGAGTGAGCATGAGAAGAAAAGGCTTGATGTTAAGCCAGGGCTTACAGGACTTGCACAGGTCTCTGGTAGAGGCTCACTAACAAGAGAGGCGAAGCTTGCTCTCGATGTTGAGTATGTGCAGAACGCATCATTTTTCTATGATATTAAGATTGTCCTCAAGACCATATGGCAGATATTCAAGAAGGATAAAATCTACGAGGAGAAATATTCAGAATCACAAGACACACGTGGGGATGAGTCTTAGTTTTTAGCAAGCACACCGATTATGTGTGTGGTTTTTACTAGAGGACTGTTGTGCGATTGTTAAATATTTGGATGTGAGCTAGTTTTGGATGGTAAAATAAAAAAAATAATACAGAAAGTGTTTTTTTCTGTTTTAAACTTGAAGTCTTGCCGACATGTGGCTATACTCGATGTATAAGTTTATACCGCTCTTTTCTTTACTCTAATACGTTTTGGTGCTGGGGCACGATTTATATCTTAGCTATTTATACTTTATTCCAAAATTGCCTCGGTAAGGCTGGCTTTTGCCAGCCTTTTTTTATGCGTGTTCTTAAATCTTGTTTTTTTAAACCACAAATAAACTATGCAACCAGAGCCTCCCGATTTCTGTTATAATTCGGTCTCGTAATGATGACCTGCCATTTGGCTCGTGATCGTTGAACGTCACACTAACATTTTTTTCAGGAGGCTCCTTAT
>WGDE01000119.1 GCA_015493385.1 Phycisphaerae bacterium | reverse complement strand
GTTTGTTCTTGCAGAGTAGCCATTATGGCGTTGGAGAAAATCAAGGCAAACTTAGGGCATGGGTTTACTCTAAAAAGATGTGGGATCCATCGCGTAAGATGAGCGATTTAATCCGCGATTTTAACTATGGCTATTTTGGAAAAGCTGCAGACCTAATGCAGAGCTACAGCGATTTGCTCTACAACGAGTGGAAGCAATTCCATGACACTCACACTTACAAGGATTCTGATAAGTATCCAAATAAATTCTATTTTAGCGAAAAATTCTATCCAACAGCTAGATCGATTTTTGAGAAGGCATTAAAAATCACTAAAGACGACAAGACTCTTCATGCCAAGATTGAACTTGAGTATATAAGTATCCTTTTCTATCGTTTACAGATGATGCCACCTAAAGATGATGAGACTGATAGAGCATCATATAAGGCGGATCTAGACGAGTTTGCAAAGCTGGCTAAGCGTCATAAAGTCGAATGGATTAGTGAGGGAGTGACTAAAACGGAAGATCGTATCATAGAGTGGATGCGTCAATATGGATTTAAATCCGACAAACCTCAAAAGCCAATAACGGTTAAATTAACTCCTAACAGTGTTTCTCGTTGTGCTGATGGAGCAGAGAAAATTGACGATATTGCAACGCCTGGCGGTTTTTACATAAAATTACCAATCAGATCAAGCGAATGGTCTTTGCAGTGGTGGGGAGTTGGAAACTATCTCTTGAACGATGTAGATTATGATTTGAGAGTGAGAGTAAAGGCAGATAAGAATAGAGCTAGCGGAGATGCTTTTGCCTGCGGAATTTATTCTATCAACTCAAAAAAAATAGCAATTGAGACAACTATTGACGCATCGAAGATTTCTGATGCAGGCTATAGTTGGATTGATTGTGGCAGGGTTAATGGATCAGACACGCTTGCAGGGTATTTCTATTTTGCCCAGATACCTAACAGTGCAATCGACACTCTCTATATCAGTGCAGTTGAAATTGTGCCTGTCAAAAAGGATAAATAACAAACTACCCTTTAATATTGTTGGTTAGTTTTTCAAAGTTTTATAATGAAATTTTATAATGAGGTGAAGATATGCGATACGAAATGATGTTGCCTTATCAGTTGCGCAAAGCTATAGATGAGAATTGGCCATTGGTACTACCGATGGGAGTTTTGGAGTATCACTCAGAGCATCTTGCTCTTGGAATGGATACTCTAGCCGTGACTAGATCGTTGGATATAATCGAAAAGGAAATGGATGTTGTAATCTTGCCGCCTTTTTATTATGGCGCATCGAGTTATGCGGTTGCTCCTGCTAAGCGTAATGGCAGTGTTCATGTTAGCAATCAACAATTGATTCCGTTTGCCAATGGACTCTTTAAGAGTCTTTTAGATATTGGATTTAGAAATATACATGGCATTATTCATCATCAATCGGAAAATTTTGCTGCTGGAATGCCAACCGATCTAGCTTTTAAAACTGCAGCAAAGCAAGTTGTCTTTGAATATCTTGAAGATACTAGAGGTCAAGGTTGGTGGGGCAATCCAGAGATGGAAAATTATTACGAACAACACGAAGAGGGTAGCGACCCTTTTAGTTGGATTAAATTCCATGCACTAATGGATGAGAAGACTATCGAAGAGTATGATTTTGACCATGCTGGAATTGGCGAAACGTCTCTTATGATGTCGCTCTGCCCTGAAGGTGTTGATATGGATAAATATGACGCAACAGCTTGGTATTCAAGAAGTGCAATTGATGCAACAAAAGAATATGGAGATACTGCCACAAAGAGAATTCTTGAGCATTTAAGAAGAATTTTGAAATAGAGCTTGATTGAATTAGATAATACCAAATACGAGAAATAGTCTGTAACTGGATTTCATATTGCAAAAATATATGAGATTTGGTACAATAAGGTTTCATCGACCGATAAAATACGTGCGATCTGATGATTGCACGTATTTTTGTTGTTTTAAGTGAAATTTGCTTTATGTTGGATTTTAAAGTTAGAGTTAAAAGCAGCTCGCTGAATGCCGAAACAATCAATGATGCTGAATATAGAGATTCTTGTCTAAACTATAAATAATCGTGATTAAGAGAGCTTAATATTTTGTTGATTAGAATGAATTACACGGATCTCTTAATCAAATACATTAAATTTGGAGTATATGATGAAATTGCAAGTTATGTCTAAACAAGAATCTATGAGACAAGGGCAGTCTGTATTTATATTTGCGACTCGGTTGATTCTGTTCGTTGTTATTTGTATTGTTGCGCAGCTATGTGTTACAACTGCTTTTGCTGGCTCTGCTACAATAGCGGAGCATTATCTCGGTGCTGATGTTGGTTTTTCTCAGAGCACAGATGCTTCTCTGGCTGAGGGTTTCTATTATGGTGAAGCCTGTGCCTTTAAATACAATATAGAGGCAACTGTTTATGATTCACCAGCTCACGCTTTTGCTAGTGGTGATGTCAGTGAAACAGGTAGATGTGAATTTGCTATCTATCTTCAAACTCAAAGCTGGGGTCTAAGGACTGTTTTTCAAACTCCAACTGAAGACCCAACTCCAGATTTAACAGACCCTGCTATTCAAGCAGAAAATTACGCAAGGCATGCTAAATGGTTTAACGAGCGTCACGGTCATGCCCCAGCCTGCGTTGCCTATCAAGGTGGAGGTGCGGCGCCATCTACAACGGGGCAGCTTTTCCATTACATGCTGGCGGGTCGTACAAGCGCTATGAGTGCGTACAATAATGACCCTGCTGTATGGACTGCGGATATGGCTTCAGGTGACACTAAATATCATAAGGTGACAACTAGATTTGGTGATGATTCAAGCACAGATGCAATTGTCAACGCAATGAGTAGTTTAGAATCGGCTATTAATGCTAATGGTTGGTATCGTGATTTTTGTCACTGGCATTCTAACCCTATTCACACTGCAAAATTATACGATTTCTACAGAGAAGCCAGAGCGAAGATAGACTCTCATCCAGAGAAGAGAATTGTTGTCCTTGGTTCTGGAACTCATGCCCAACAGGCTTGGTATCGCTCTATTGCGTCAGCATCTCTAAGCGATAACGGTTCTTCATTGAATCTAGCAGTAACATATACAGTTCCAAGTTGGATGCAAGAGAGCTGGACCTTTGACGGTTTTACTTCACAACCAACTGACTGTTTTATCATTCCAGCATCAATAAAGGTTGACACAACCGGAACAAGCCTAGAAG
>WGDE01000118.1 GCA_015493385.1 Phycisphaerae bacterium | reverse complement strand
GTTTAAGATCTTTCTCAAATCTGAGTCAGCTAGGAAAAGAAAAAGAAGTTGGCGTGATGAACCAACTTTTGGATGGATGGTGTGATTAGTTAGTTGGATGGGTGATGTACAACGGAGCGCTCTCAATATGAGAATCAGGTGATGGATTCTCATATTGTCTGAGCCTTCAAATGAAAGAAAAAGAAGTTGGCGTGATGAACCAACTTTTGGATGGATGGTGTGATTAGTTAGTTGGATGGGTGATGTACAACGGAGTGCTCTCAATATGAGAATCAGGTGATGGATTCTCATATTGTTTGAGCCTTCTCTGGTCTGCTTGTTCATACCGGTGTTTAAGCCGGTTTTTTTATGCGCATTTTTAACCTCGATTCTTCAAGTCTGGTTTGAGTCTATTTTTATCTTTTAATTTTCGTTCATTTATTTAGAATGCTTTCATGGAAAATGCAATCTGGAGAATCATAGACGTTAATTTCAATCGTGGCCGTGAAGCTGCGCGGGTTATTGAAGAGTATGCGCGGTTTGGCTTAAACTCTTCAATTTTAAGTGCAAAGGCAAAACAGCTTCGACATGAACTTTGCAAGATCGTTGGAAAGCTTGACCAGGCTAAGCTTCTTGCCTGCCGCGATATAATCTCTGATGTTGGCTGTGGTCTTGAAGTGGCTGCTCAGCATAAACGAAAAGATATTCACAGTGTTTTTGTTGCGGCGGCAAAGAGATTGCCAGAAGCATTGCGTGCGCTTAGTGAGGCGACTGAGACTATTGAGCCACAGCTTGCCCGTTCTATCGAGAAACTACGCTACCGTGCATATGATCTTGAAAAAGAAATTACGCTGCGCAGTGATTCTTATAATCGATACAAAAATGTTAAACTCTATGTCCTTTTAGATGAGACGCTTGGCGATTCGTTTGGAGATGTTGCCCGCGAATGTATTGATGGTGGGGCGGATTGCCTTCAGCTACGAGCTAAGAATGTTAGCGATTATAAACGTATGGAGATGGCTAAGGAGCTTGTCGATATCTGCGGCTTGCGGGATGCTGTGAGTATTATTAACGACCGTGTTGATATTGCGATAGCTTGCGGGGCGGATGGAGTTCATTTTGGGCAGGATGATATGCCGATAGAGATCGTTAAGAAATTGCTAACAAAACCAATGATAATTGGCTTGAGTACACATAATACGAACCAGCTTTGCGCTGCGATTGAGGCTGGTGTTGATTATGTTGGGCTTGGTCCAACGTTTAAGACTTCAACAAAAGACTTTAGCTTGTACGCTGGTATAGACTATCTAAAGGCAGCGAGCGATATATTAAAATCAAGCTCTGTCATAGGAACGGCTATTGGGGGTATTTGCGCAGGCAATATTGAGAAGGTTAAAGACGCCGGTATCAATTCTGTCGCCGTTTGCTCAGCAGTGACTTCTTCAAATAACCCAGCCCGCGCCTGTGAAAAGATTAAAACGCTTCTTTTGTCTTGACGGTATTGACTCAAACGAAAACGATTTTACCGCAAAGAGCGTGAAGGGATACGATAGAGCTCTTGGAGTCGTTGGCATAAGTGGATTATCGCTTGAGATTTTTTAGTACCACACCGTTTTAATTGCTTTAACACAAGAGAATCTGATTGGGCAAGAGTCCCTACGGTTTTATTTTGAAACTGTGATGTTTCCATTCGTGCATTCGTGGTTAATTTTTTTTGTGTTATCATTTTTATAACTAACGCAATGTAAATGGCTTGTGTAGATTTTAATCAATTGATTTGGCGTCCTGCTACACAATCTTTTTAATGATATGTTTGGTTGCAAGCACTTGCAAATACATGTATAATGCCAAACTATGTCTGCGTGTTGTATTTAGACCTGCAGATTTTAACGGAGTGTATGTGTGGTTGTCTATGCCTTAGGCTAGCTCAACTAGTGAATCTAATGGAGTCTTTATTAATGAAAAAAAGAAGAATATTGTTAGCGACCTCGTTACTAGTGTCTCTTTTTTGTAGTGTTGTGTTTTCTGCTCAGACGTACCATCTATCAAAATCACAGCAATGGCAGGATGTCTCTGATGACAACAACTCTTCGTATCTATTGACGGTATCTAAGCTTAAGGAAAATATTGTCAGCGGCAATGTTGAAGAAGCCAAGAAAGCTATCTCGCAATTAGTCGAGAAGCATCCTGAGCTATCTGGCAAAGATCTTGATAGTTTTATGGAGGCGGACTATCTCTACTCTAAGGGTGAATTGTCCAAGGCGGTAAAAAAATATAAAGCGTTTACAAAAAAATACCCAGAAAGCTGGCTCTACGAGGCTGCCCTAGAGAGACAGTTTGATATCGCTACTGCATTTCTCTCTGGTGCCAAGCGTAAGATTCTAAAAATCATTAAGCTTAGCGCCTACGATGATGGAGCAGAGATGATGCAACGCATCGCTATTGAAACGGGAAACGAGGTTCTTGCTAAGCGTGCATTGCAAAGGCTTGCGGAATCTTATGAAGATCGCGATTTGTATCTGGATGCATATAATACATGGCTTCAAATTTCTACGCTTTGGCCAACTGCTAAGACGGGAGAGGATGCGTTGCTTGGAATGGCAAGGTCTATGTATTTGGGCTATAAAGGCCCCAAGTATCAGGCAGCATCTCTCAAAAGTGCCAAAGGATATTACGCATCATACGCTAGAATATATCCAGAGAAGGCTAAAGAGTTAAAGATTGCTGATATTGAAGTACAGATAAGAGAGCAGATGGCGTATAAGCAATATTATATAGCTAGTTATTATGACCGCACAGGTGCTTACGTTGCAGCTTCTAGTTACTGTCAGTATGTTATAGACAAGTGGCCAGGCACTATAGCAAGTGAGTTGGCGACACGTAAAATTGAAGAGATTAAGGAAAAAGTGAGATTGAAAGAAATGCAAAGACCTCCTCGAAAAGGGCTGTGGCGTTTCTTTGATTTATTTGACCTTAAGAATTATCTTACATCGTAGTGACTAGTTTGTCGTTGCAGATTCAAATTGTATTTGTATTAGGAAATATTCTCGTGAAAAAAGTATCACTAATTATAGCTACTCTTGTGGTGATTGTATCGATGCTCGGTTTAACCGGTTGTAGTGGCTATTCTAATGGATGGGCTTATCCGGATAATGTCCAAACGATATCTGTAAAGATGTTCGATACGAAAAGTTTTCGTAGGGACTATGAATACACTCTCTCTGATGCAATATGCAAGCAGATAGAAGTTCAAACACCTTATCGTATTGTTGCAGATGATAATGTTGCGGATACGCAACTTTCAGGTTACGTCAATTCTATGAGTGGCTCTGTACTTTCTACTGACCGCGAGAGTGGTTCTGCGCTTGAGGATGAAGTTCGTGTTTCTGTAACATTCACATGGAAAAATCTCAAAACTGGAGAGATGATTATAGATAGCAAAACTGTTACAGGTGTTGCAAGCTATGCAGAGCTGATGAATCAAGACTATGATTATGCAGCTAATGTTGCAATGAATCAGGCGGCGGTCAAGATTGTTGAGTCAATGGAAACACCTTGGTAGCCTTGCAATAGCGTACTGCAAAACGTTACGCTACACTTGAAATTATTTTAATAAGAAACTGAGCTGATTGAGCCTTTAACTCTCAGGGGATAAAGGTTCTGATTGGTGCATAGACTGTGTAGGAGCAATTTTAGCAAATGGATAAAAAGGAAGATAAGCAACCTAATCGTATGCCAAAAATACCTAAGTTGCCACAAAAGATGCCAAAGCCATCACCTGTGCTTTGGTTACTTATAGTTCTGCTATTGTTTAGTCTTTTTATGGGAAAGGATAGCTTTGCTCCCAAAGATGAGATTCAGTATGGAGAGCTTGTTAAGTATATTGATCAGGGTTATATAGAGTCTGCTTATTATAGTGACAACTCTGTGATTGGTAAGTTTAGCGATGCTGGTATCGCTGCTAGAACGGTCGATGGTAAGAAGACTGCGCCCGAGTTTAAGACAACTATTCGCAGCGAGGTTATTGAAGATTTAACGGCTAGATTCTTAAAGAAGGGTATTAAAGTAGAGTTTAAGGCGGGAAGTATCTGGATGCCGCTACTTGTTAATATACTTCCGTTTATTTTGATAATCGCAGTGTTTTGGTTTGTTATAGGGCGAGGTATGAAGGGCGGTGGTCCTGGTGGAATGCTGATGAATATTGGTAGAAGTAAGCACCGTGTTCGAGGTAAAGATGCTAATAGGGTTACTTTTGATGATGTCGCTGGTATCGAAGAGGCAAAGGACGAAGTTACTGAGACTATAGAGTTTCTTAAAAATCCCAAACGTTTCCTCAAAATTGGTGGTCGTATTCCACGTGGAATTCTGCTTGAAGGGCCTCCGGGATGTGGTAAGACTCTTCTAGCCAAGGCAATCGCAGGTCAGGCGGATGTGCCATTCTTTGACATCTCTGGTAGTGATTTTGTAGAGATGTTTGTTGGTGTTGGGGCTAGTCGTGTACGCGATTTATTCCGTCAGGCTAAAGATAATGCGCCATGTATCATATTCTTAGATGAGATTGATGCTATTGGCAAGAAAAGAGGCCCTGGCGCAGCTACCGGTGGTCATGATGAGCGTGAACAAACTTTGAATGCTATTCTTGTTGAGATGGATGGTTTTGGAACTTCTGATCAGGTTATTGTTGTTGCGGCAACAAATCGTGTTGATGTTCTTGATCAAGCTCTGACAAGACCAGGCCGTTTTGATAGGCAGATATATGTGCCGCTTCCAGATATAAAAGGTAGACACGAGATATTGAAGGTTCATTCTAAGAAAGTTAAGGTGAGCCCAGACGTTGATTTTGAGAAGATAGCACGCGGAACCCCGATGTTTAGTGGAGCAGAACTTGAAGCTTTGATAAATGAGGCGGCTATTGGCGCAACAATGGCGAATAAGGATTTTATTGAACATAGCGACCTTGAAGAAGCAAGAGATAAGGTTCGCTGGGGTAGGGCGAAGAAGAGTAGAAATCTCGATCAAAACGATAAAGAGTTGACTGCCTATCATGAGGCAGGTCATACATTAATTCAGTCTATGCTTGACGATGCTGACCCGCTTCATAAGGTTAGTATCATTCCTCGTGGCCCAATGGGAGGCGCGACTTTCTCTCTGCCTGAAAAGGATAGAACGCACTATACTAGAAAATTCTGTACGGCATATCTTCAGGTTTGCTACGGTGGGCGTATTGCAGAGGAAATATTCTGTGGTGATATTTCTAGTGGAGCTCAAGGAGATATAAAGCAGGCGACAGCAATGGCGAGAACAATGGTTCTCGAGTGGGGTATGAGTGACGAGATTGGAATGGTAAACTTTGCTTCTAATTCTGATTATTCAGGCTTCCCATTCTCATCGTCTCCGGATTACTCAGAAGAAACTGCAAAATGTATAGACAGAGAAATTAAACGTTTTGTTGATGACGCTTACGATAGGGCTAAGAAGCTTATACTCAAGCATAGAGATGACGTTGAAAGAATCGCAAAGGCTCTATTGAAATATGAGACACTAGATGCTGATGAAGTCGAAGCTCTCTTGGCTGGAAAGGAACTTACAAAACCTACGGTTGCCGATCTTCTCGAAATAGAAAAGAATAAGCAGGAGGCTAAGCCTGATTCTTCGCCAGAAGAAGAGCTAGCTCAAAAGGACGATGCCGAACCAATACCGCAAGAAGATTTGCCTGAGAATGAAGCTGGCCAAGAACCACAAGGAAATAGTTAGGACAATATAAAGGTCAACCGAACTCAGGTTGGCCTTTTTTGTATAGGGAAATAAGAGAAAAGTTTTCTAATCAAACTCTAGAATCTGTTATACTAAGGAAGCGTAGCTATGTTTGTAAAGCGACTAACGTTGATACTTCTTGTTATGTTAATAGTCTTGCCAAAATCTCAAGCCCTTGCGAATGAAGTATTGTCAAGTACCACTAAGTTATTTGACTACAAAGATCAACACAGCAATGCCAAGGCGCTTCTTGCGCAGTCCGATGGTGAGAAGTTTATTGTGGTATCTTTTGACAATAGTGCCGGCTTGCATTTCTATGCTGACGGAGATATGGCTCTATCGCTAAATGCAAAAGCAGATGGGGCGACTATATCAGATGCGATATATCCGGCGTCTTCACCCTTTACTGATCCCATAAGCGGAGGTAATATTGCTGTTTATATGGGCAGTTTCGATGTTATTTTCCCAATAAAGCCTGCGGATAGAACTTCTGAATCGGTGGATGTTAACATTGAGATTTCGGCCTTTGCCTGCACCAATGAGGTTTGTTTGCGGCCTGTAACTCGTGAGATATCTATTAAAGCTAACTTTAAAGATCAAGAAGCTTGGACTCCTATAAAACTAGATAATGCTCATGCGGACGATAGTATCATTAGTGATGCCGATGCAAAAAAAACTAACAGCTCTATACTTATGCTGGGTTATCTTTTGTTGACTATAATCGCAGGTTTTAGTTTTAATCTTATGCCATGTGTTTTGCCAATCATCCCTTTGATTATTGGTAAGCTATTGAAAAACTCTCAGCAGTCACGCTCTCGCAGTATTTCTCTTGGCGTCTCTTTCTGTGTTGGCATTGTTTCATTCTTTATGGTATTTGGCGTGTTGAGTATTTTGTTCAAACTCGTAACTGGAAGTGTATTTAACTGGTCTGATCAGTTTAGATACCCATCATTCATTATTGGTATGTCTTTGTCTATAGTTGTGTTTGCCTTGTTTATGTTTGATGTATTTACTCTAAGTATCCCATCCTCTATTGCAGGTAAGAGTGATCAAGGCTCTGGAGTCTTAGCGTCTGTAGTTATGGGTTTCTTTGCTGCCTTGCTTAGCACGCCATGCACTGGTGCTATTATTGGTTTTGTATTGGTGTGGGCTCAAACTCAATATTGGACGATTGTTCTATTGGTGTTTGCTCTTATGGGGCTTGGTATGGCTTTGCCGTATGCATTCTTAGTGGCGTTTCCAAAATTGCTATCCAAAATTCCAAAGCCAGGAACTTGGATGGAGCATCTTAGAAAGGCGATGGGCTTTATATTGCTGCTTATTGCGGTGAAGCTATTTGCATCTTTGCCAAAAGAGCGTCTTGTTAATGTTTTATTCTTTGCGGTTGCTCTTTCATTCTCGGTTTGGATTTGGGGCTCTTGGGTGACGCTTTCTACTGCCGCTACAAAGAAATGGATAATACGTTTTGGTGCCGTCCTTCTTGCCGTTTCTGCAGGTTTTCTGCTACTAACGCAGTCTAAAGAGATGGTTGATTGGCAAGATTATGACGCAGTTAAAATATCGAATGCTCAGAAATCCCACAAAGAGATTCTTATTAAATTTACGGCTGACTGGTGTACTAATTGTGTCGTACTTGATAAGAAGGTTTTTCATGACAGTAAAATTGCCGAGCTTCTAAAGTCAAAAGATATACTAAAAATCAAAGCCGATACTACTACCATTGATATGCCAGCGACTAAGGATTTAAAAGATGTGTACGGTGAAGCAGGAAATGTCCCTGTAACGATATTTATAGATGCGCAAGGCAAAGAGCATAAGTTACGCGGTATATTCAGTAAGCAGGAACTAATCGATTTGCTTGATGGAAAATAATTCACTTATTCTCAAGTAGCGTTAAAGATATACCAAGTTTGTTATTCGCCTTTGTCTGCTCGCATCTTGTACGTTCCCATACTAGTAATAATATCGCTTGGTAGAGCTTTGGCGTTTGGGTTTGTTAAAATTATTTGGCAGGCAAGTTCAAAGAATCCAGCTTGTTGTATTGCTTGGTTGTATGTTTTTGCGACTGTTACAAGGCCATGATTTTTTAAGATTGCAAGATTTGTTTTGCTCATTGCATTTATTGTAGCCTGCGCTAATTCTTTTGAACCCGGCACTAGAGTCTCTACGATTGCAGGTTTCCCGATGTAGTATGGGATTTCTGGAATGACAAAGAAATTTATGTCTGCGCAGTCACCGCAAGCAATTGCTGTGGCGAATGGGCTTTGGAAATGGAATACAACATCAATATCTTTACGTTGTTTTAGAATGCCAAGATGGAACTCACTCTCCACTGTAGGTGTGATGCTGTTTAGAAGTTTTCCCGTCTCTATTTCACATACGGCAACTTGATTGGAAGTGATGTCTTCTAGCCAGCTACGTGATGCGCTTAGCAGTGCAAGATTTCCAGATATGCGCCGAGACATGTTTCCAGAACTGAATTGTTGAAGTTTGTAACTAGCGGCTCTATGGCATGCTACTAAAAAACTATCTATGTCTGTCGAGTTTATCTCTAACATTATTTGATCCTATATGTTTTGTTCTGGACTATTGTAGACGGTATAATTAATCGATAATTTTTGTAGATATCGGTATATATATCTTAAATGCACTGATGGCACAGGATAGAATATCTGTTTTCAAAAGCTAGTCAAAAGCTATTCTATATTAATTGTTTGCTTATGCGTACAATAATATTTTGTTGTTGCAATAATACTTGTGTATTGTTAGCTTGGTTGGAGTTTTATGTGTTGTTTAGAGATTTGAAGATATTACGCTGGGGGAGGGCGTGACGATAACTTTGCAACATGCGACACTCTTGTCTCTCCCCAAACATATATCATAAATGTTAAATGAATATTCTAATTTGAGACTTTATAGTATCTATTATTTGCTATTTATCATTGTCTATAATGGTGGAATTTCTGTAGCGTTTTTTGTTGGGTAAATTTTAAATTGATTGAGTGAAAATGATTGCAGCTCATATTTTTCTCTAGACTTTTACAGAGCAATAATATACGATTATTTCTTAACTTCCGATAAATCACCTTATTGTGAAGCTTCTTTCGATGTTTGTTCGCTGGGCGCTAGTGGTCTAGATTAACATTTTTGTGTTATATTAATTTGAGAACTTTTGAAGGGGAATTAGTATGGGGTGTGTACGAAAGACACGGTTATTATTAGTCGCGTTCGTCTTATTTGGAATTCAATGTGCTTTTGCTGGCTCTGCTGCAATAGCGGAGCATTATCTCGGTGCTGATGTTGGTTTTTCTCAGAGCACAGATGCGACTTTATCTACGGGCTTTTATTATGGTGAAGCTTGTGCGTTTAAGTATAACATTGAAGCAACCGCGTATGACTCACAGATACATGCTTTTGCAGATAGTCAGGTCTACGAAACAGGCCGAGTCGAATTTGGTATTTATCTTATAACACAAGGGGATCTAAGGACTATTTTTGAGACTCCAGATGGTGATCCAACCCCAGATCTGACAGATCCTGATACTCAAGCAGAAAATTACGCAAGGCATGTTAAATGGTTTTATGGTCATTATGGTTATATCCCAGCTGCAGTTTCCTATCAAGGTGGTGGAGCGAGCCCTTCACAGACCGGACAACTTTTCCATTATGCACTAGGAGGTAGGACGAGTAATTCTGCTAATCACGTTATCACTAATGACCCTGGCAACTGGAGTGCTGATACTGCTTCAGGCATCACTAAATATCGCGATTTATCAATCAGATTTGATGATGATCCCAGCTCCGAATATGTTAATGCGACCAAAGATGAAGTTATGTCTAAATTAATGGGTGTTCTTGATTCGGCTATTAGCAGTAATGGTTGGTGTTTTGATTTTAGTCACTGGCATACGAATCCTAAACGTGCCAACTCTTCAAAACTATACGATTTTTACAAAGAAGTCAGAGCAAAGATAAACTCTAAGACAGAGAGAATTGTTACTGTGGGTGTTGGAACTCACTTGCAACAGGCTTGGTATCGTTCTATTGCGTCTGCGTCTTTGAGTGACAACGGTTCTTCATTGAATCTAGCAGTAACATATACAGTTCCAAGTTGGATGCAAGAGAGCTGGACCTTTGACGGTTTTACTTCACAACCAACTGACTGTTTTATCATTCCAGCATCAATAAAGGTTGACACAACCGGAACAAGCCTAGAAG
>WGDE01000117.1 GCA_015493385.1 Phycisphaerae bacterium | reverse complement strand
TAGAGGAAATTTCTTCTATGATTAAGCAAAACTCAGATAACGCTCAACAGGCAAACAGCCTATCTTTAGATGCAAGAAGAGCTTCAGATGAGGGTAGCAATTCAATGGCTCGTATGGAAGAATCTATTGCGAGTATACAGAAGTCTTCAGACGAGACAGCTAAGATTATTAAGGTGATTGATGAGATTGCTTTCCAGACAAATCTACTTGCATTAAATGCCGCAGTTGAAGCTGCAAGAGCAGGAGAGGCGGGCAAAGGTTTTGCCGTTGTGGCAGAAGAGGTGCGTAGCCTAGCTTTGCGCAGTGCGGGAGCTGCTAAGGATACCTCTAGTATGATTGAGGAGTCTGTTAAGAATTCTAGAGGCGGTGTTGAAATCGCTAAGGCTGTCTCTAAGAGCCTCAAAGAAATAACAGAGAAGAACGCGCAGGTTAATAATATTATTAGCGATATTGCCGTAGCGTCCGAAGAGCAAACCCAAGGCGTTGTTCAGATTAACTCTTCAATTACACAGGTTGATAAGGTTACTCAGGCGACCGCTTCAAATTCTGAAGAGAGTGCAGCTGCGGCAGAAGAGCTTTCTTCTCAGGCAGAGCAGATGAAAGAAATCGTAAATTCTCTAAGTCTTCTTCTTAATGGTTCAAGCAAGTTTTCAGTCAGCCAATTAGGCTATGCAGCTTCAAAGCCATCACATAGACACTTAGGTAAAGCTGATAAAACATACCATCAAATAATCGATGGTACTAATGGTTCAAATTCAAATATATCTTTTGAGAATAATATAGATGCCTTTAACTAGTATTATTTAGAGATTTCCTCAATTCCCTCTAAAATACAAAATGTTTCTACTTCTGGCTCTGGCCGAGATTAACCTCTCGTCCAGAGCCACTTCCTTAATATAGTCTCATTTCAAAAGAGCTTCCCCACAATTTGCCGGGGGGCTCTTTTTTTGTATATATAGTCCGATTTTCTGATTTATATAAACACCAAAATCAGAATTTACTTACATCTGTATCCAATATATGCGTCTTTATCGCGTGAATTAGAGTAGTTACCACTAAATAGGTCAATCTTTGTCCTGATAAACATATTTCCCGCCAAAAATAGCCAAATGCTAAGCAAGTAGTTCTAAAGTTCCACCGAGATGTTAATTAGTAGCAGTTACTAAATAGAAAAGACTGATTGATATTTGTTTTTAAAGATTAGGGTTTCATAAGTTACGGAGGATTAGAATGGCTATAGTTGAACAAAAACAGGCGTCTTTATCCGGTAAGTATCTCTCGTTTTACCTAGATGAGGAAGAGTATGGCATTGAGATTCTCAAAGTCCGTGAGATATTTGCCTATACATCAATTACTCCAATACCCCGCACTCCGCAGCATATCTTAGGTGTTATTGATCTGCGCGGTGCAGTTATTCCTGTTGTTGACTTGCGTATTAAGTTTGGTATGGCAAGCCGCGAGCTTACAGACTCTTCTTGTATTATTGTTGTTGAGATAGATAACGGTTCTACACTTGTCCCTACAGGAGTTTTAGTTGATAGGGTTTCTGAGGTTATGCAGGTTACTCCAGATCAAATTCAAGAAGCACCAGAGTTTGGTTCTAGCATTGAGACTGATTTCATTCTTGGTATGGCTAAGATTGATAATTCAGTCAAGATACTACTTGATATTAACAGAGTATTTATTGATTCTAATTTGGATTCACTAGTCTAATTACTAAGGAGAAGTTATGTTTGGGAAAATGAAATTGTCAACAAAGTTAATTGTAACATTCTTACTTGTTGGAGTCTTACCGGCTTGCGTTATTGGTTTATTGGCTGTTAGTAAATCTAGCCATGCATTAAAGGAAGAAAGCTTGTCTAAGCTTGTCGCAATTCGTGATGCTAAGAAGGTCGAAATTCAAAATTATTACGATGATGCAATAGTTGGAATGGAGATGTTTGCTAGAAGCAAGGATGTTAGAGAGTTGTATGCTAAGTTGGTTGAGTATCACGAGAAGATGCATACCAAGGCGGATGGCACTTATGATGTGAGCACTCCAGAGTATAAAGCAATCTGGGATGATTATGGGAAAAATATAGAGGCGTATAAAAGAGATGCCGGTTTTTATGATATTTTTATGATTTGCGCAAAACATGGTCATGTTATGTACACAGTTGCTAGAGAATCAGACCTTGGCAAAAACTTGCGCCATGGAAACCTTAGCAATTCTGGATTGGCAAAGGTGTTTGAGAAGATTGTCTCACGCAACGGCGCGGCAATTGTAGATTTTCAGCCATATGCACCAAGTAATAACGAACCTGCCTCATTCGCTGGATATCCTATTCACGATGACGATGGCAATGTTATTGGAGTTATGGTTGCTCAGCTTTCAATCGATAAAATAAATCACATTATGCAGCAAAGAGCTGGCATGGGTAAAACGGGTGAGACTTATCTAGTTGGTAGTGATAAATTGATGAGAAGCGATTCGTTCTTAGATCCAACTAACCGCTCTATTAAAGCCTCATTTGCTGGTAATGTTGCAAATAATGGTGTTGATACAGTGGCGTCAAGTGAAGCTTTATCTGGGAAAACAGATGCTAAGATTATCACAGACTACAACGGCAATAAAGTTCTTAGTGCATACACTCCAGTTAAGATTGGCGATACAACTTGGGCGCTTATTGCCGAGGTAGATGAAGCTGAGGCTCTGGCTGATGTACATGCATTCAAATGGATGATGGGAGTTCTATTAACTATTGCAATATGTTCGATTGTATTCGTAGCATTTGCCATAACAAGGAGTATTACAAAGCCTATTAATCAAATTATTCAAGGTTTGCAAGAGGGTTCTGATCAGGTTGCCAGCGCTGCTTCTCAAGTTTCTTCTGCAGCTCAAGTTTTGGCAGAAGGAGCGAGTGAGCAGGCTGCAAATATGGAAGAAACTTCGTCGTCTCTAGAGGAAATTTCTTCTATGATTAAGCAAAACTCAGATAACGCTCAACAGGCAAACAGCCTATCTTTAGATGCAAGAAGAGCTTCAGATGAGGGTAGCAATTCAATGGCTCGTATGGAAGAATCTATTGCGAGTATACAGAAGT
>WGDE01000116.1 GCA_015493385.1 Phycisphaerae bacterium | reverse complement strand
TAATGCGTCCCGAAAAACATATTGAAGCTGATACAGGTCGCCGATGGTATTTACTGATCGCTGCGCAACTGGTAACTTCCGGCCGGCAACGAACAATGAAAATATCGGTAGCTAGGCAATGGCTCAGAGATTTATTTGATGGTTATAATCGTGTTCATCATTGGCTTAATTCAACTGCGGAATCTAGAATGATAGCAGCCTTCGTGAAAAAAAATCGTAATTTATCCCGAAATCCGCACCGGAGAAGTAATCCTGAACACTGACACCGCCACCTATTCAACCCCGATCGGCTGGCCCAACTCATCGAAGAATCCGCCAAAGGCAAGGACGCCTCAACAACTCCCGTCAAACCCGGCGGTTACACGCAAAAAAAAAGAACCACGGCCCGGAAAATTCCGAGGCGTGGTTTAATGAACTAGCGGGGGCTGGATTCGAACCAACGACCTCCGGGTTATGAGCCCGACGAGCTAACCAACTGCTCTACCCCGCGATATTCTATAAGTTTGGAAGTATAGACTGAGAGAACAACATAGTCAAACATTAACTCAATCTTTTACTCATTTTATCAAAAATCTCTAATCTTCTCTGATTTGGATATTCGTAAGTTTGCCATTTGTCGAATAATTCATCGGTAGAATACCTAGGAATTACATGGAAGTGTAAATGAGAAACAAGCTGTCCTGCCGCAATTCCATTATTGCACAGGACATTATAACCTTCACAGTTCAACTCGGATAACAAAGCTTTAGCGACCCTTGAGATCAAAGCAGTAACGGCACAAGATAAATCCGAATCTAGCTCATGAAAGAAACTAATATGTCTTCTAGGCACCACTAGAATATGGCCATCTGCAATTGGATTAATATCTAAAAACGCCATAACGGAAGCATCTTCGTACAATTTTTCGGAAGGCAACCGCCCAAGAGAAATATCACAAAAGATGCAATTGTCATTTTCCATCACGACCTCTAAGCAATATTAGTCAGATGTCTTAGCTAAATCAGATTCGACCAATTGTAAAAGGCAAAGCTGAGTATTGTCACCAACTCTTCTCTTAGCGAGTCTAACGATACGTGTATACCCACCTGGCCTATCAATAAACTTAGGTCCGATTTCACTAAATAGCTTCCCAATTACTGTACCAGTCTTAACGTTTTCACCATCAACCATCTGATAAATAGCTCTGTCATTAAGAAGGGCAATCGCACGTCTTCGTGACGCAAGATCTCCCTTTCTAGCAAGAGTAATTAACTTCTCCGCAAAAGACTTAACTTCTTTGGCCTTAGCTACCGTAGTAGAAATAGTCTCATGCTCAAAAAGCGAGCTAACCATATTGCGACGCATAGCAAGCCTGTGCTCACTAGTACGATTAAGATGACGTCCTCTAACTCTATGACGCATTTTATTTACTACCTCAATATCAAAATTTTCTATTAAATATCTGTCATACCCAGAGAAAGACCAAGATCTGCAAGCTTCCTTTTGATCTCTCTTAAACTAGTTTTACCAAAACTTCTAACTTTAAGCAACTCAGCTTCAGTCATGCTAACAAGCTCTCCCACCGTTGTAATCTGTATAGACTCTAAGCAATTGTTAGCTCTAACAGAAAGAGCAAGATCCCTAATGCTAGTCTTAAGCAAATTAGCCATCTCCTGATCTACCGCTTCCTCTACAACCGCTTCTACTGCAACTTCTTTTTCTACAGTGTTATCTCCAATTTCAAGATACTGTACAAATGGATTAATATGTTTTCTAAGTATCTTAGAAGCTTCAATCAACGCCATCTCAGGAGTTACTGTTCCATCAGTCCATATTTCTAAGATAAGCTTATCGTAGTTTGTTATCTGACCGACACGAGTATCTTCAGTCCTATACCTGACTCTTGTCACTGGAGAGTAAAGAGCGTCAACTTCAATACGACCGACTTCCTGTTCAAAGCGATCTGAGAGAGCAACACGTTCTTTAGCCGGAGAATAGCCTCTACCTTTCCCAACTGTCATTTCCATCTCAAAACGCACATCATCAGTTAGGTTAACCAAAACCAAATCAGTGTTTACAATTTCAATACTTGCATCTGTTTCAATCATACCCGCGGTCACAGGTCCAACTTTATCTGCAACAACCTTGATAGTTTTAGGCTCATCGCCATCCATGCGAAGTATTATCTTTTTAACATTAAGAATAATCTCCGTCACATCTTCAAGAATGCCATCGATACTAGAGAATTCATGGTCAACACCAGAAATCCGTACAGATGTAACTGAACTTCCCTCAAGAGATGAAAGTAAAACACGTCTAAGGCTATTACCTATAGTAGTTCCAAAGCCTCTCTCAAAAGGCTCAACAACAAAACGCCCATACTGTTCATTCGAGATCTCTAAATCTCTTTCTAGCCTAGTAGGTAATTCTAAACCACGCCAGTTTATTCTCATGATAAGACCTCCAAGTGACAAATGTTCTCAGTTGAGAAATCGGTCTTTGACTTATCAACTATCTGTAATTTGTCAGATTATAAAATCAGTGAAACAACAATACACAATGTTAATTTATACTCTGCGTCGTTTCGGAGGACGACAGCCATTGTGTGGCAACGGTGTTACATCTTCTATGGCAGAGATCCTAAGACCAGCTGCCTGGATCGCAGTAATTGCAGACTCACGACCAGAACCGGGCCCTTTAACTTCAATCTCAACTTCGCGAACACCATGCCTCTTCGCTTCTGTAGCTGCTTTCTCAGCAGCTTTTTGAGCCGCAAAAGGTGTACTCTTACGAGACCCCTTAAACCCAGAAGCCCCACCAGAACAACTACACAGTGCGTTTCCGTCCTGATCTGTAATTGTTACTATTGTATTATTAAAGGTTGCTCTAATGTGCACAACCGCCTTAACAACATTTTTTCTGACTCGACGTCTACTACTCTTGGCCATTATAAGTATCCTGATTCTTCAAAAATTAACGGCGTTAACGCATCGCCTTAACACTCTTCTTACCCGCAACAGTTTTCTTCCTACCTTTACGTGTACGGGCATTTGTTTGGGTCTGCTGACCACGACATGGCAAGCCTCGTCTATGACGCATTCCCCTATAACAGGCAATGTCTTTTAGACGGTTTATGTCCATGATAACCTGTCTTCTAAGTTGCCCCTCAACCGGATACTTCTCGGTAATAATCTGAGCAATCTGACTAACTTGGTCCTCATTCAACTCTGACGCTTTCATATCCTCAGGAATTCCTGCCTGATCTAGGATTTGCGCAGAATAAAACTTACCAATACCATGAATGTATGTCAATGCATACAGCATCTTCTTATTGTTTGGAACATCAACACCAACAATACGAGGCATAATATCTCCTTATCACTGTTTCCAGCAATTAACCTTGTCTCTGTTTATGTCTTGGATTAGCAGAGCAAATTACTCTGACCACACCCTTACGACGAATTACTTTACAACTTTCACATATTCTTTTTACTGAAGCTCGTACCTTCATGTTACACCTATTATTAAGCGTTTTAAAAATTCTAATGACGTAAAATGATTCTGCCTTTTGAAAGGTCATAAGGCGACATCTCAACAGTCACAGTATCACCAGGGAGAATACGAATAAAATGCATTCTCATCTTTCCCGATACATGCCCCATAATCTGATGCCCATTTTCGAGTTCAACTCTAAAAACAGCATTAGGTAGAGCATCAAGTACTTTACCGTCAATTCTTATTGCATCTTTTTTTGCCATATTACTCTCTTGCAGTCAAAACTTCACTACCACCACTTACAACTGCAATGGTATGTTCAAAATGAGCCGAAGGCCTACCGTCAACAGTTACAACCGTCCAGCCATCTCTCAATGTTTTCACTGCATACCGACCTGCATTGATCATAGGCTCGACGGCTAACACCATTCCCTCTTTCAGGAATATATCATTTTTTCGTAAACCTCTACTCACGTAATTAGGTACTTGAGGATCACAATGCATTTCTGTCCCAATACCATGGCCCACTAAATCTCTTACAACTGAAAAGCCTGCCGACTCCGCATAAGACTGCATTTTTTCAGCAATTTCACTCCATTTTCTACCTGGAGCTATATTATCAATTGCGACTTGCAAAACTGCACCAGTAACATCCATAAGTCGCTGCTTTTCTTCATTTACACTTCCGATAGCAACCGTTATTGCAGAATCCCCACAATAGCCGTTCAATTTTACACCGAAATCAACACTAAAGATATCTCCATCTTTAAGTACTACTTCATCGCTAGGAATACCATGAACAACCTGCTCATTAACAGAAGCACAAATCGCTCCTGGAAAAGGCTGCTTTGCATAGGGGCTCCTAACACCCTTAAACAAGCATTTCGCCCCTGCTTTAGCCGCTATCTCAGTAGCGAGGATATCAACCTCTTTAGTAGTAATACCAGCTTTGGCAAATTCTTTAATTTCACTCAACACATCAGCAACAACTTTACCTGCATCACGCATCAAAGCGATTTCTCTACTACTTCTCAAGATGATAGACATACTCAACCGTTCAATATAGAGTGAATCTTTTCAATTATATCAGCTCTGATAACTTCAATTTTCCCATCGGCTACGATATTGAAAACTTCACTACTTTGGCTCTCATTATAATAATCAACTAGCGGTTCTGTCAACTGATGATATGTTTTTAATCTATTTAAAATAACATCTCTTTTGTCATCATCACGATGATAGAGCACGCATCCATCAAAATCGCAAACCCCTTCAACTTCAGGCTTGGAATAATCCAGATGATAAACCCGGCCACACTTAGGGCAAGACCTTCTCTTCTCTAATCTTGCTACAATCTCGTGCTCATCCACAATAAGGTTGATGACGATGTCAATTTTACTATACATTTTACTAAGAGCAAGGTCTAATTCTTTAGCCTGAACTACCGTCCTCGGGAAACCGTCAAGTACACAGCTATCAACCTTCTTAATTGCAACAAGCATCACATCTATAACAACTTCATCGGGTACAAATTTCCCTTCGTCTATCAAACTCTTAGCCCTAAGGCCTAAAGTAGTCCCTGATGCTATTTCAGAGCGTAAAATATCACCACTTGATAGGTGAACAAAACCAAATGTATCAGAAATATATTGACAC
>WGDE01000115.1 GCA_015493385.1 Phycisphaerae bacterium | reverse complement strand
TCTTTTACAACTTCGCTTATCAACTTGTCAATAGTTTCAGCCATAACCTCAGGGTCTTGATTCTCTAGGGCATATATTTTAACTGGCATAGCATCATCTATAGGCCTACTGTCTATATATGCTAGTATATTGACAATCGTATCGTGCTGTTCTGGAGTAGCGTTAACTAGCAGAGAGTTTGTATTCTCTAGAATTACAACCTGAGGCTCGTCTGTTGGATTCTGGTTGGAAGATGTTCTAGAATATGTAGACCTAGAAGAAGGCAATGGTCTGGTATTTCTAGTATTTCTGGTATTGCTAGTTCGGCTAGTGCGACTAGTACGGCTAGTTCTTGATGAAGAGCCAATATTAGATATAATTCCAAGTTCACCGAGTTTCTCACGAACTTCAGATGCATCTACATATTCAAGTTGATATTGACGAACAAAACGCAAATCTTTCTTTGGCACATCGAAGCTATCAATAAGCTCATTTACTTTAGCTAGATCTTTGGCTGTGCCAATCATGAGGATTCGATTTGTCCTCTCGTCTACATCCATAAAAACCCCTTGGACATCTTTGGAACCGACAGTTGTACCGTTCTGGCCACCTCTCTTTTGTTTGCTGGAGATAACACGTCCTTTACTGTCTCGCTTTACAACTCTCTTACTTGTCGTTGTTTTTGATGTTGATGTTCCAACCGAAATCGAAATATTCTCAAGCTGAGACGCAAGGGCTTGTATTTTGTTCAACAGATTTTCCGCTTGGGTGTACTCGAGTTGGCGTGACTGGAAAACTCTCTTTTCGCCCTTAACATCTACGAGTTTAAGAAGTTTTTCAATACGAGCCATTCTATAGGCATAACCGGTTATAATGAGTGTTTTGTTTTCTGGGATATCAATTACGTTATCACCAAGTTGCATGCTCTGCAATACAGCTTTAGCTGCATCAGTTGATATGCTGTTAAGCTTGAAGATATTGGTTACTATAACCTCACCAGGTTTAACTTTATCACCAGTTGTCATTATTCTAGGGTCTATCTTAGCGGCATCAGCAATAGGGACAATCGTTACAAGATTACCTCTACGTGTCATGACAAAACCACGGAAATTCAGCACAGACTCAAGCAGAGCATAGGTATCTTTAAGTTTTATCTTACCATCATGTATCTTGAGCATCACGTCCCCCTTAACTTTAACAGGGTCGTAGATATAGTTTAGCCCAAGTTGCTTGCCTACAAGTTCCAATAGAGCGGTTAGTTCGACTTTTTCTGGCAGGGTTATCGTCAATTCTAAATCTTTATCACCATCTTTAATTTGAACATCATCATTATTGGATAATTGATCACTCGACACATCTCTCTGAGGATTTATATTATTGGCCGGCAAAACCTTCTTAGGCTCTAATTTTGACTCTTTCTTTTTTGTTTGAGATGTGGCAACTATTTTCTGCTTTGTTTCTGGCTTTTTGGCAGCTGCTCTCTTTGCCTCATCAACCATCTCAGGAGCTACTTTATTTAGAATCTCAAGCAAATCCTGTGGCAACTCTCTCTGAGCAGTCTTTGCTTCGGGGCTAGCCTTTTCGCTGGCAGTAGCAACCTTTTTAGGCAGGTTAACCTTTACCTCCGAAGTGGCTTTTTTAGTCTTAGACTGTTTTGCTTTCTTTGACTCCGCCTTTTTTATAGATTTAGCCACTATTTCTCTAGGTTCAGACTTAACCGATGCCTTGTGAGCTCTGGAAACTTTATTATTAGGAGTTTTCGTCGTCGCCTTAACGGCAGTAACCTTTTTTATGTTAGTTTTGGCGTCAACTTTAGACTTTGCAGGTCTGAGCTTAACCTCATATTTGGCAGACTCGTCTGTCTTAACCGTCTTAACTGCTTTGGAATCAACAGTTTTTGATGCAGGTTTAGTCTCTTGAGTTACTTTTGGTTTTGCAGGTTTGGTTGCCGAAGACTTCTCTTGCGGAACTTTGTGTCTGATTTCTATTGGCTTAAAAGTGGTCTTAGATTTTTCAGTAGCATTAACTCCAAAAGCCGCCCGAACCTTGCCAACCAATTCTTTTGGACTTACAAGGTAAACATTTTCTCCAATTGAATCTACGATTACTTTTGCAGCAGTCACACTTGACAATGGGTTATCGAATGTCGCAACTTTAACATTATCCTTCTTCAGTTTCGCAACTGCGATATCGTATCTCTTGGTATCTTTAGGGTTAACGCCAACTAGTACCTCTGCAACAAAGTCATTGCTAGAATCTATGGTCTCCAACAGGCCTTTGGCTTTTTTTAGGTTTTCCGCAGCAGTCGTAACTACAATTGCGTTGACTCCCGATACAACACTAACCTTGCTGGCAAAACCAAGTCGCTCAATACAGACCTTGGCTTTTTTTGCATTTATATGTTGCATCCTAAATACCCTAGTCCTGTCTGGCTGAGCTACGGCAAATGAAGATAAAAATAATAGTATAAGGAAAAGTGAAAATGAATTTCTCGGCACATGAGATTTCCTATCGTCCTTGATAAACCCACGAATGCAAGCCTGCATAAATTCTACCCCAAACAATTTACAATAAAATGCTATACTCTTTAATCAATTCACTACTTAGAAAAGTCATCTCTTTTATCGGTATTTCTCCAAAAAAACGCTATATTTTCGGGGGGCTATTTTGCCTATTTGCCCCATACCCCTAATATTAACACTGATAATAGCGAATATCTTTTCAATAATTTGACAAATGAAGCTAACTAAAAGTTCCCTACCGGTATGCGCCTACGTAATACAAGAAGAAAAGTGCATAATAAGATTTGCTCTAGATCTGGAGAAAATGCTATATATTTCTCCAAAAAAATAAGAGCACCCAAATGGGCACTCTCATAAACTATTTAACCATACAGCCTTACAGTAAAATCTTACTTTAGAGCTTCTCACAAAAGAGCTCTTATTTTACTTTCTTGAAAAGCTCTTTCTTAAACCAACCGTTACATTTTATCTCTAGCTCTTCACCGCTCACAAGTTTAACTAACAGTGAATCTGTGAAAAAACGTTGACGCTTCATATTTTTAGGTGCCTTTATGACAACCTTTAAGTTTGCAATAGAACCATTAACTTCCTTGCCAACAACACTGATAAGGCCGTTTCTAGATACGATTGAGCCAATCTCAATATGATCGCTATAGTTACTCTTAATCATAATCTCACGTTGCTCGCTCTGACCAGGCTCAGCCTTTAAGAAAAGAATCCTTGCCGGTGAAATACTAAATTTAGGCTTTGTGTTATAAATTAGAGTAACTGCCTTACAATCAGGGTGATTTATTTTAACTCTGATAACACCATTTAGGTGTTTTTCCAGCTTCTTAACGTCAACAACTGGGTTTAATATAAATTCGTTTGCAGAGATATTTTTATCAAAATCAACCTTCACTAGCCCCGCAACAGGCCCATCAACGCTAAGAACTGAAAAATCCTTCCCATCCTTGCTTCTTACTTTGATTGGTACCATACCACAATTTGGCGCCGTCAGAGACAAATCTATCTTTTGAGGCTCGATAGTAACTTTCAAAACAGTATGCGACTTAATCACCAAGCCATAGCGTGGATTGACGATATCATTGCTATGAAAATAAATCTTCTTAGTAGCCTTACCAGCTCTTGCTGATGCAGTGTATTTAACCTTAATAACCCCTTTTTCCCCAGGTGCGTACTCTTTCTTACTAAGTGATGGAATAGTGCAGCCGCATGTACTTTGAACGTATGAAACAACTAGCGGCTTGTCGCCAACATTTTTGAATCTATATTCAAACTCATGGACACTCTTGGGAGCTACTTCTCCAAAATCCCTGATAGTACTTTCAAATTCAACCCTAGGACCACTCTTATCCGACAAAATTTTGGTATCAGAGGCATTATCCTTAGCAAAGGCGCTTGGAACAACAGCTAACATCAATAGAGTAACACAGAAAACAGATTTAAGACGGTTCATAGCCACATTATTCTCCAAAAAAAGTCTATAACAGTTAAAACTCAGCACCTCCTTAAAATGCTTAATATCACAGTAATTCTATCACTTTTGAAGTGCAACGCAAGAAAAGTTTTAGCCCGCTACAAAACTCTTTCCACTTGATACTCAACCGGACAGTTTAGAGAACCAGAGACGAGACAGAACTTTTCTGCTAACTCAGCAATCTCACTAAGCTTATCAGCATGGACATCATCAACCTTGACCTGCGCAGCAACCACAACCTTCGTAAAACGCAAACCGTTTTTAGTCTTCTCAACCTCTCCAGAGGCCTGAGAATCATAAGAGATTAGATCGACCTTGTATTTATTTGCGAAATGGTCAAAGACTAACATCAAGCAGCTATTAACAGAGGCAACAAAAAGCTCCTCTGGGTTGAGAGCCTCGCCACTACCACCGTATTCAAGAGGAGCTTCAACATTTACCTTACCAACTCCACTCATGACAGTGGTCGCGACATCTTTGCCAATCTTACTTAGTTCATTCTTAAATACATCCACAAGCTCAGCCTTTCAATATTATTTCTCTATTTATAAACATGGACTCACTCTAGTTATTAGAGCAAGCCCATCGCATTTTAACAAACATAATAATTATTTTTGTAGTTTACGCATAGCGACTTCTGCAGCCTTAATTAATGGATACGCTGTTGGTGCAGCAGTAAGGAGTGGATGCGTGCCGATTTGCAATGTTAAGAGTGAGTATACTGTCATTGCATTTTGTATTGCAACACCCAAAACATTTATCAACTCACCAACACTCTGACCACCAACAATTTCACCACCCAAGACAACCCCAGACTCTCTTGAGACAATCAATTTGACTAGTTGCTTACTAGTTCCCTCTAGAGAACCTGGATGTTTATCTACACCCTCAAACTCTCCAACTATGATATCAAAGCCTTCTTGCTGCGCAATTTTCTCTGTAACTCCAGCAGCTCCAAAAGCAATATCTCCAACAACAGTTGCAAAGATAGCAATAGTTCCATGAATTGTTTTTAGAGTTGAGAGTTTATAGAGATTCATTCCAGCAACACGTGCCTCTGCACAAGCAACTGAAGCTAACATAACAGGGCTATCCTTGTGTGTTATACAATCTCTCTTCTCTGCGCAATCACCAACCGCAAATATATCAGGCTCGTCTGTGCGCATATACTCATCTACTGCAAAGAATCCCAATTTTGAAATTCTAACATCCGCAGTTTTTGCCAATTCTATATTCGGACGATATCCCATTGAGAGAATAACCGCATCAGCATCGAGAGTTTCACCGTTGCCAAGGACTACGCTTGAAACTTTACCATCACCCTGTATCTCTTTAATTCCTGAACCTAGCTTAAGCGTAACACCTCTAGATTCAAGTTCCCCCTGCGCTCTGATTGCAATATCTTGATCGAAAGCCATACCTAATATATGATCCATCAGCTCAACTAAGACAACATCCTTGCCCTTCTTTTTAAGTTCATCAGATAATTCGACACCTATAAAACCAGCACCAACAACCACAACTTTATTGCAACCATTTAGATTATCTAGGACTCTATCAAGGTAAACTTTATCTTTGGGTACAACGAAAACATTCTCAAGATCTCTACCCTTTAACCACTGAGGAACTGACGGAGTTGAGCCTGTAGCTAGAACTAACTTATCATAACCAATAATCTCACCGTCTGCCATCTGGCAAGTTTTATTGTCTTTATCTATTGATATTACTTCACCTATCAAAAGATCAATACCCATTCTCTCAAATAGAGCCTCAGCTGGAATAACATTTTTATCACTACTCTCAAGAGAACCAAAGATATAGGGAATGCCACATGGCACTAAAACTTTTTCTTCTTTGCGCACAACAAGGAAACTCTTGTCTGGATTATTACTCTTGCCTGTTGTTGCCGCAACAATACCAGCCGCGCAGCCTCCAACAACTAACACATCTGTTTTTCTCATTTTCATTATTTCCGTTATTTAAGGATATCGACTAGATTAGCAAAGCTTTTGGGCACCATTGTAAACTTCTTCTACCGTCATCACGATTGCAGCCTCTCGAGGCAATTCATCTACAACCCAATCTTGCATGTGATTAAATATTTCGCCCTCTGTTAGTCTCTTAGCTGTTCCCTTGATTTGATAGGAACCTTTTGCTTCATCAAGGACTGCAAATGAAACTTTAGAGTTTGCTAAGATGTTATCACGTGTCTTGTTCAAAAAGTTATCTGCAATCAATATTGTCTCATCATCAATAGGCTTGAGATATGTAATGTAAGCAACGTTGGCAGTAGAATCATTGCTCGCTGTTGCTACAGGAAATGCTTCTTGTTTTAGTATTGCCTTCTCAATTGCTTCTTTAACTTCTTTTGGTAATTTTGCCATTGTTTAATTTCCTTTACAATGAAAACGTAGTTCCTCCAGCACTATAGGAGTATAGATCTGGAAAAGTTTCTCTTATTTTTTCTACTGCTTTATTTCCGCTACAATGAAGTGGGGATATCATTGACAAATCATATTTCCCAATAGCCTCCATAGTTTTCTCAAGACGGGACTCTGAGGCGTTCACCAGATGAGTTCCACCTATTACTGCTTTGATCGGCTTATTTTTTGTAAACTTTGAGATACAGTCTAATGTGTTTACAATACCGCTATGGGCGCAGCCCAATAAGACAACAACCTCATCGTCTGATTCAATGAACAAAGATTGATCGTCAACGATATCATCAGCAATCTTGCAATCCTTATCTAGAAAGAAATTACCACCAACATCTTCAAAATCATTAACTCGATCAATGCCGCCTGTAACAAATACACCATCAAAAATTCGCGTAGGCTCTTTAGTCCAAACAACATCTCTACCGTCTAAAGCCTCGATAGACTCTTTACTCATCCCTATGAACCGAGTCCCCGTTGGCTTCTGCGAATACCTCTCTTGCGATGCCGATGGATGCAAAAAAATCTTTGCTTTGGAAGCTAGATTTAATACGCTAGATAATCCACCACAATGGTCGTAATGCCCATGACTTAGAACAACTGCATTGGCAGTAGACAAATCCACTCCAAGCTTTTTAGCATTATCGACAACAATATCACTTTGACCTGTATCGAAAAGGATACGATTACCCTTGTACTCAATCCAAAATGAGAGACCATGCTCTTTCAGTATATCGCCACGAATATAATCATTCTCGACAAGTACAACTATTTTAATCCCTATAGGCATATAGGTTAATCCCCGTTTAATGGTCGCACACATTGGTGCCTGAAACTAATGTTTTGTTTACATAGGCCAAGGCGATATTCTCAGCCGTATCAACAGGTGCACCAACAACAACATCAATTCCATTATTTGTAAATAACTGCTGAGCACGCTGACCGATACCGCCTGCAATTATTACATTAACATTGAGAGATGAGAGCCATTTTGGCAATACTCCAGGTTCGTGCGCAGGTGGAGTTAATAGTTCTGTCGATACAATCTTTTTGCTATCAACGTTAACATCAACAATCGCAAATTCTTGGCAATGACCAAAATGCTGTGACAACTTGGACTCTACTAAAGGTATCGCTAATTTCATTTTCATTTTCCTTATACAAATAAATTTATCTATCAAGCTCTTTGCTCAATCTTTTCCACATTTCTTTTATGTCTTCACTACTTGGAGAATCTCCATATTCGATCAACGACTCTTTCTTAATCTGAGCGTTAGTAAACGCCTTATCGTAGTGAATCTTTCCAATAACTTCTATATCATTTTGTGACGCATACGCTTCTATCTTCTCTGACATATTGGGATTTAAATCATATTTGTTAATCGCAACAACAACACTCAAATCAAAGCCAGCGGCAAGCTTGACAACTCTATCAAGATCGTGCAGACCAGAGAGTGTTGGTTCTGTAACAACCAATACAACATCAGCTCCCGTTATAGAAGCAATGACAGGACAACCAATCCCCGGTGAGCCATCAACGATTATTAGATCCTGATTTTCTCTTTTGGCAATATCCTTTGCTTCTCTTCTGATCAATGAAACGAGTTTGCCACTATTCTCCTGCGCAATACCAAGGGTGGCATGCACCATTGTTCCATACCTTGTATCAGAGACAAACCACTCTCCATTGACCACCTCATTAAATTCAATTGCTTGATTAGGGCAAAACTCCACACATACACCGCAGCCCTCGCAAGATATTGGATCAACTTTATAGACGCTGCCATTAGAGCCATTTGACAATGCTTTTTCTTCTATTGCATCAAACTTGCAAATCTTCTCGCATTTGCCACAGCCAATACAATTATTCTCAATAATGAAGGCTTGCTTGCCTCCAATAAAATCTTCTCTTCTTTTAATTGTTGGCTCTAATACTAGATGCAAATCTGCCGCATCAACATCACAATCTGCCAAGACAGATTTCCCTGCAAGAGTTGCCAAAGAGGCAACAATGCTAGTCTTACCAGTACCACCTTTACCACTTATAACTACCAGCTCTTTCATATCAGCTTTTCTCTTGTAATTGAATATTTTTATCAATGTAGTCAAATAAATCGGTGAACCCATCTTCGTAATTAGGGAGCACATCAACAATCATTTCGCCCCTTGAGTACGCTTTGGCGATTTTAATATCATCACGTATCTCAAGAGCGACATCGATTTTTTCTTTAGAGCAATATCTTAGAATCTCATTATCTCCAGCATCACTGCGATTGATAACAACGGCAAACGGCAATTGTAACTGACGCACCATGCCAACCGCTAACTTGAGATCATTAAGACCAAACGGAGTAGGCTCTGTAACGAGAACGACAAAATCACTATCTTTTATTGCCTCAATAACCGGACATGACGTCCCCGGCGGAGCATCTATCACAATAACAGAGTCACTACTCGCAGCTTTTTTAACTTGCTTAATCAACGGTGGGGTATGTATATCGCCAATGTTAAGACGCCCTTGAGCAAATCCAATTTCTTTTGCAACTCCAATATCTACAAACCCTATTTCTTTAGCCTTGTCTGTTATTGCAGAAGTTGGACAGACTAACTTGCAACCGCCGCAAGAATGACAGAGCTGGTCGAATGTCATAACAATTTTCTTCAAAGAAACAATAGCATTGTACTGACATATATCGCTGCACTTGCCACAGCCACTGCATTTATTACTATCAACTTCTGGAACATCTATAGTTATAGCCTTTGATTTTTGAATCTCTGGCTTGAGGAATATATGGCCATTAGGCTCTTCAACGTCGCAATCTAGATACTGCGCAGCCATACGGTTTTTAGCGATTGCTCTCGCTAAATTTGTCGAGATTGTAGTTTTGCCTGTACCGCCCTTACCGCTAGCGACTGCAATCTTAATATTTTTTTTAGTCACAATTAAATTCCAATGCTTAGGTTAAAAACTCTTCTAGCTTGTCCCAATCAAATTTATCCACCGCTATCCATCCTTCAGTTGGAAGAGAATGGAAACATACTGGTTTGGGTTCGCACCAATGCCCTCTATCTATTTTCCATTGTGTGTATCTATTCAATGCAGAGGCTCCTTTATCAATTCTGTAGCCACTAGGATGAAATCCAACTGTAACTTCATTAACTTCAAGTAAATTACACATAGAAAAATCCTAAAAGATAAGAAACGATATTTAAATGTGAAACTATAAACTAATAATCGCCCGCTGTTAGGAAAACGGGCGATTGTTAGCATAGGCCGCTACCCTTTGTCTTGCAACTCTTCTATCTTCTCACTGAGAATTTGTATCTGCGCAGTTAAATCCTGAATCTGTGATTGAGTTGTAGTGTCTTGGTTTGAGTCAAATTGACCACGACCACGGCGAGCTACAAATCTACCTCCTCCAGCGAAGCCACGAAAACCTGCGCCTCTTTGTTGACCTCTACCGCAAGGACCCAAACCTCTACCTGTCATTGGTCCATCACCTACTGGTCCGGTTCTATCTCCAAATGGCATAATAATTCTCCTTTCAAAAATAAGGTTAGATTAAACCCAATGCCCCTCTACATTAGCATTGTCTATTTCTGACAATTCTCCAGATTTCATTTTGTCTATCGCTTCTTGGACAGAACATTTCTTGGCAAGAAAAATTTTCACTTTTGCCGCATCAAGCGTCTTAAAAGCATTTGGACCAACATTGCCTGTAATAACTGCCTCAACATCCAAGTTGGCAATGTTCATACCCGTTTGAATCCCTGCGCCTTGAGCAGCATTTAGGTTAACGGTGTTATCGCAAACCTCAAATTCGTTTGAGTCTGTATCAACAACGAGTAAATATTTCGCCCTGCCAAACCTTAAATCAATTTCACTTGCAAGATCTTTGCCTTGCGCAGTTACTGCTACTTTCATATTAATCACCTTTCTGTTCTATTACAGCGACCATGCTTTTCTCGTTTGCGCATGCAACCGCCAAAACCATTTCTAGCTCCGTGCCAACAACCCGGCATTACGAATTTAGCCGCATCTAAACTGTTATTTAGATGCGCCTCAAGAACTTGCTCGACACTTCCCGTAACATAGGCAAGCACCTCAATCCCCAAGCTATCAAGCGCAAAAACAACTTCACGTGAAATTGCACCACATATAAGAGTCTCAACGCCGAGATCTTTAAGTTTTTTTGCCTTTTGCTGGGCCAAAGAATCACCAAGTTCTACGTCTAAACGCGCAACCTCCTTTGCATCCTCAATATCTACAATCAAAACCTCTGTAGAAAAATCAAATGCATTTGAAAGCGAATCATTCCATACCGATATTGCTATTTTCATTTCTTCTAAAACCTTTCTACTAGTCAGTAAGCAACAGCTGTGCCAATAATGGCAACAGACGTAAAGATGAGACGTAACTACATAACTAGCAGCATTTTAGAGTTTAGAGAATCTTAGATATGATGGATTAGACATCAAAAAATTTGGTTGCAATTTACACCTTACGAGGCGGTGGCAGTAGCAAAACGCAACCACTTTAGAGACCTAAGGATTTGAGTTTGCGAAATAAAGTGCTCTTATCTATGCCTAACTCTTTAGCTGCAGCAGTCTTATTTCCCTGATTTCGATCAATAGCCAACCTAATCAGCTCAATCTCCATCTGCTTGATGGTAACGCCTCTAGCAGATGCGCAGCTTGGGTCATTATTGCTTGAGCGGCGAAGAGACAGCGGCAAATCTTTCGATTGAATAATATCTCCAGAACAAAGTACAAAACAATGCTCTAGAATATTCTCAAGCTCGCGAATATTGCCTGGGTAATCGTAAGCCAACAGCGCCGCTGCGGCTTCATCGGTAACGCCTACAATATTTTTATCGTGAATTCTGTTAAACTTTCCTATGAAATGATTTATGAGTAGATGAATATCCTCTTTCCTATCCTTTAGAGGCGGCAATTCAATCCTCATTACATTAATTCTGTAATAGAGGTCTTCTCTAAATTTTCCTTGGGAAACTAAAGTTTCGAGCTTTTTATTAGTTGCGGCAATGACTCTAACATCTGCAGTCACTGATGTAACTGCGCCAACTGGTTCGTAAGTCTTTTCTTGAAGAACACGCAAAAGCTTCACCTGCATCACTGGTGAGATATCACCAATCTCATCAAGAAAAATTGTGCCGCCTTGAGCTAAGTCGAACCTGCCTAGCTTATCCTTCTTAGCATCGGTAAATGCGCCCGCCTTATAGCCAAAAAGCTCGCTCTCTAAGAGTGTATCAGGCAAGGCTCCGCAGTTAATAGCAATAAATGGCTTGTCTTTGCGCAAGCTAAGATTATGAATTGCTCTAGCGAATAACTCTTTGCCGCTTCCGCTTGGACCTTCTATTAAGACTGTGATGTTACTCTTTGCAATATTAGGCAGAACTTCAAATATGTCTCGTATCTTGGGACTCTGGCTGATTATATCTTCACAAGAATATTTCTGCAGAATCTCTTTGCGCAGACTCTCAATCGTACTCATATCCCTAAACGTCTCAACACCACCGACGATATTCCCTGTCTTATCCTTTAAAAGCGCTGTTGAGATTGCAATTGCACGCTTATTACCATCGGCATCTATTATATGGACAACATTGTTTGTAACAGCCTTGCCAGTATTCATAGTACGCTGCAATGTGCAATCGCTCTGGCAAACGTCGGCACGCAAAATATCCCTGCAATACTTTCCAATGGCCTCACCAGGTGCTATCCCTGTGATTTCTTGGGCGGCCCTATTAAAGGAAGTGATTCTCCAATCCTTATCAACGGTAAAGACGCCTTCGCTTATTGAATCGAGAATTATCTCCTGTTGATTGTAATCTTCTTCGTTAGACATACCTAAACTTCTACCACATCAGCAATATTGATGCAACCAAGTAGAGAAAAAAACTAGGGCTACAACTATATAGCCAAAGAATATGACAAAAAGAAAGTTGTGTTATTTAAGGGGCAAGTATGGTATCATAGTCGATAACATTTCGCTTTGTACACTTCTTGATATTCAATAGACACCTTTTAATCGGGTACAACCTGCGATATCTGCCATTTAATCTGTATTTCTGTGGATTATGGCGAGAAATTTTAATTATGGGAATTTCCGGTAACAGCTTTTCGAATAAGGCTTTCTCTGGCATATCCCAAACGCTTAAGAAAGAAAATTATGGAAAACTTTACCGCATTAGGATTATCAAAAAAAACTATTACTGCATTATCAAAGAAGGGTTTTGAAGAGCCTACGGAGATTCAAGCTCTCACAATACCTCTACTGTTAGAAAATAAAATTGATATTATTGCACAGGCTCAAACTGGAACAGGCAAAACAGCCGCATTCGCCCTGCCACTGATTGAGAAAATTAAAAAGACCTCTAAGAAAGTCCAAGCAATTATTCTAGCCCCTACTAGAGAGCTTGTTGTTCAGGTTTGCGAAGAGATAAACTCGCTAAAAGGTGAGAATGATATATCCGTAGCCCCAATCTACGGTGGTCAATCCATGACTATGCAGCTAAAAAAATTAAAGGGAAGAGTATCAATTATTGTTGGAACACCGGGAAGGGTTTTGGACCACTTAAAACGTAAGAGCTTATCCCTAGAAGACATTAAATATTTCGTTTTAGACGAAGCCGATGAAATGCTAAACATGGGATTTATTGACGACATTGAGACTATCCTCGAAAAGACTCCCAAGAAAAAACGTGTTCTCTTATTCTCTGCAACAATGCCATCTGCGATTAAGAAGCTAGCGGAAAAATATCTTGGCGAATATACCCATGTCAAAACAAAGACGCAGCTAACAACTGGCCTGACAGACCAAATTTATTTTGAAGTAGCAGAAAAGGATAGATTTGAAGCTCTCTCTCGAATTATCGACATAGAGGCGGAATTTTACGGAGTTGTTTTCTGTAGAACCAGAATGGATGTAGACACTCTTACAGCACGCCTCAACGAGAGGGGCTACCTAGCTGAAGGGCTTCACGGAGATATAACACAGAGCCAAAGAGAGAAAACTCTACGCAGATTTAGAGCTGGCAAGATTACGACCTTGGTAGCAACTGATGTTGCAGCACGTGGCATTGATGTAAACAACCTAACACACGTAATAAACTTTGCAATCCCTCAAAACCCAGAAGCATACGTACATAGGATTGGACGTACCGGAAGAGCTGGTAAGCAGGGAACGGCGATAACATTTATAACTCCATCAGAATTTAGAAAATTAGGTTTTATAAAACGTATTGCCAAAGCTGATATTCGCAGAAAGGATATTCCAAAAGTAAAAGATATTATCAACATAAAGAAAAAGAGAATTATCGAAGATATTGAGAGAATCGTATACAATAACGATTTTCAAGACTACAAAGACCTAGCCAAAAAACTCTTAAGAGGTAAAACTCCTGAAGAGGTGATTGGAGCCGTATTGAAACATTCGCTAGGAAAAGACCTTGACGAAAAGAGTTACAAAACACTCTCATCTCCAAAGAAGACAAATCGCGGGCGATCTCTAGTAGAAGAAGAAGGTAAAACAAGACTCTTTATCGCAAAGGGTAAAGACAATAATATGACAAAGAGGAAGCTAATCGACTTTATAGTCGATAAGGCTGGCACAAAACAATCTCTAATTGATAATGTTGAAGTGCTAAAAGAATTCTCATTCATCACAGTGCCTTTTGCAGAGGCAGAAATAATTCTTAAGAAATTTAGAAATATCAAATCCGGCAATAGGGCAGTCATTGTAAAGGCAAAGGCAACTACTAGAGGCGCTACGAAGAACTCTTCTAGGAAAAAGAGAACCTTTGATAAAAGAAAGCCATCTGGTAAAGGTGTGAGAAAGACTTCAGGTAATAAGAAAAGTTACTCAAAGAAAAAGAAATAACAATCTAGTTGCCCAAAATATAAAAGCCCCTGACAAGAGAAGTAAACTTTTATCAGGGGCTTTTGTTTTATTGACACAACCAAACTTTCCCCACTCTATATTCTCCTGCGCAGCAACAGTGTTCCCGAGATCAATATAGCCAAAGTCATAGGCTCTGGCACTGCAGTTAAGGTACCTGAGAAGACTCCAAAGGTATTTGAAGAGTCTAGTATATTGCCTACATATTTATTAAGAGATAAATTTATTCTTATATCATCATTAGATTCTAGTGAAGCAACAAATGGATTGCTTGCATCAAAAACGTTATTTACGACAACATCTACAATATCATCACTAAAGAGAAGTATTCCTGTTGCGTTTGCCTGATAAGAGCCATCAATAAGATTGCCTTGAACCAATGTTGCGCCAAGAGCGTCAACGATGGTAAAATCAACCAAGCCCTCAACGTCCCCAGCACCATCAAGCTTAATACTACCAATATTCATAGATAATCCGGGCTCAGAAATGATACTCAAACTAGGCAGGCTTGAAAATGTCATACCTGTTTGGTCGTATTGCCACAGACCATAGCCAAATAGCGGCGATTGTAATGAACTAGCGAACACCGAAGCCGTACAAATACACATTAAAACTAACAACAAAAAATTCTTCATCTCTATCATCTCCAAGTAAGGGAACCTCAACTGCTAGCCCTTCTAAGACTACGTAAAACAATTGAGAACATTTAATAAAGGAGCATCTATTGGAACTCCTACAGGTATGAAATCGGCAAAAAAAGATGCCGAGTTAATCACTGGTTTCCAAGTAACAAGATTTTATTGCCCAATAATTTTTATAATATTGAAAATCTGAAACCTTTTAGAACATAAAATAATGACTTTTTTGTTGCAGATTATCTCCTTACGACCATAATGATAGATTCAGTGGCATTAAACTTGTCGCACCTTTTACAATATAATAGGAGCTTTTATCGAATGGGACCTGTACTTGAGAGTTTAGTAAAACTTCAGGACGTTGAAAATCAACTTAAGGGCACAAGAGCAAGACTCTCCCGCACAAAGAGAGTGGTTACCCTGCAGGAGAACCAACTGCGCAGCCTAGTGAACTCTCTAGAAGAAAAACAACATGAGATTAAACTTCTCAGGGCAGAAATAGATTCACAAAATCTCGAGCTCAAATCGAGAGATAGCTCTCTGGAGAAATACAGAGAAGCTCTTAATCTAGCCAAGAATAACAAAGAATACGCCGCAATACTCACCGAAATCAATCTCAACAAGGCAGACAATTCAAAGATTGAGAACAAGATGCTAGAGCTAATGAAGGCTGTTGAAGAGCAAGAAGCGAGTTGCGCTGAGATTGAAAAACAGATTCAAGCTCAACAGGCAAAGGTAGATGAAGTCAAAAACGACTCAAAAGATAAGATATCTGAGATTGAGAAAAAAATTGAAGAGATTGAACTGGAGTGGAAAGCTGCCTCTAAAGGGATTCCAGCTGAAATACTTTTGTTATTCCAAAGACTCAGCGATACTTATGACGGCGAAGCAATTGCCGGCGTTGATAGGAACAACCCACGCAGAAAAGTATATACATGTAGCGGTTGCTATATGACACTTACCAATGAAGCTGTAAATAAACTTCTAACAACTGACGAAGTATTCCAATGTCCGAGCTGCAGTAGGATTGTGGTTCTAGATGAATCCTTTGAACATTAAAGGAGACTTCTAATAAAATCACTATCGCGAATAGAAATTAAAACTGGTGGATTTTATTTTGTCTAAAGAAGTAATCATTTTTACTGATGGTGGAAGCCGAGGCAACCCTGGGCCTTCAGCTGCTGGATTTGTAATTCAAGACACATCGGGCAATCAATTGATTGCTAAGGGTATTTTCCTTGGCAACAACACAAACAATTTTGCAGAGTACAACGGCGTAATCCTATCTCTAGAAACTGCATTAGAAATGGGAGCCAAAAAGATAACTCTCTACAGCGACAGCCAATTAATGGTGCGGCAAATTAACGGCCAATACAAGGTAAAGAGCCCAAATCTAAAAGACCTCTACAATCAAGCTAGAACTTTGCTTGGGCAATTTAAAAGCTGGAAAATAGAACACGTCTATAGAGAACAAAACAAAGATGCAGACGCATTGGCAAACAAAGCAATGGATCTCAAAGATAATATCGAAATCTATCCTCAAAAAACAGAGACTGCCAATAGCAAAAAGTTGAGACTCGCTGTAATGCTAAGCGGTGGCGGCACGACTATGCTCAACATCCAAAAAGAAATCGATGCCGGCAACCTCAATGCGCAGATAATAACGGTCATAAGCTCTCGCGGTGATGTTAAAGGAATTCAAAGGGCTAGAGATATTGGTATCGAACCCGTAGTAATACGCAGAAAAGATTTTAGTGATATAGATTCATTCAGTGAATCAATTGCTGCCATATTGAGAGAAAATAAAATAGAACTCGCCGTGCAGGCTGGATGGCTTTGCCTCTGGAAAATCCCCGAAGATTTCACAAATAAAGTGATGAATATTCACCCATCTCTCTTGCCAAGCTTTGGCGGTAAGGGAATGTGGGGTCACCACGTACATGAGGCAGTTTTGAAGGCTGGTTGTAAGGTCAGCGGATGCACTGTTCATTTTTGTACAAATGAATATGACAAGGGGCCGATTATTGTTCAAAAAGGTTGTGTAGCAAAAGCAAGTGACAGCGTAGACGATCTAGCAGAAAGAGTCTTTAGGCAAGAATGCCTTGCCTACCCAGAAGCAATCAGACTCTTTGCCCAAGGCAAAATAGATATTGTAGGTGAAATTGTTCATATTAAAGGGTAGCTCTTAATAATCAACATATTCATTGTGGAGTAGATTGGAGTGAATAAACGTCAAAGACAATTATTGGTAAGATTCTGTATTGTTATGGCCCTAACAATAGCTCTAATTGTAGGTCTAAGCCAGTACCGGAATGTAGTAAATAAATCTGAAGCAATAAGGTCGATGAACATACTCTCAATAGAGATAGCAAAATATAATTTATACCATGGTGAATTACCATCAAGTAGCTATATCTCAGATATAATTGCTAGATATGGGTTGCTTCGTGTCGGCCCTGTTGAATGTAGATCTCAGTGGATAGAGCCAGGTTCTGGACCAGAGACAATCCTCTTATTTTCAAAGAAAAATTATAATAGCTTGTTTGTTAAGTCGGGCTATATCTATATTACAAAAGAAGATATGCTAGAAAGTGAACATATTTTAAAATTACAACTTAAGAAAATCGCACTAAAAAATGATAGCGGTAGCGATAAAGAGATTGCAAAAATCGATGAAGAGATTAAACAATTAATTCTAAGCGGCAAAGATGGTAAGAGTCAGTGGGCAGATACTAAAACTTTTGAGAAAGCTCTCTCTAGGCAACAGAATGAAGCAGAGGTCAAAGAATTTATTGAGCAACATGTAGAAACTCAGGCAGTCTATTAAGGTATTCCCTAAATACTGAAAAACTCTCTCGTCGTCTTCTCTACTATATCTGAAAATTCATCCAAGCTTACATTGTGAATTTGGGCAAGTTTTTGTGCCGTGTGAATCATAAGAGATGGCTCATTAATCTTTTGTTTACGCATTGGCGCAGGCGACATATACGGGCAATCCGTCTCAACCATTAATCTATCAATAGGCACAACAGCCGCCGCATCTCTTGCAAGCTGCGCATTCTTGAATGTAACAACTCCGGTAAAGGAAATATAGTAGCCCTTATCTATTACTAGCTTCGCCTGCTCTGGATTTCCACTAAAACAATGTATGACAATATGGCTTAACTTATCTTTATATTCGTCTAAGATTTCAATCGTATCATCAAAGGCTTCTCGCGAGTGAACAATAACTGCCTTATTAGATTTGACTGCAATATCTAGCTGAGCCTTAAAGATTCTATGTTGATCTTGGATAGAGGAGTGGTTGTAATGATAATCGAGGCCTATCTCCCCGACTGCAACAACCTTACTATTTGTCAATTGACTCGCCATAATATCAATGTCTTTTTCACTAACATCTTTTGCATAATGAGGATGAAAACCAACAGTAGCCCAAATATCATCATATTTATTGGCAAGGGAAATTGCCTTGAGATTATTATCTGTATCGGTGCCAACCGTTATCCAACCTGTAACTCCAGTATCTCTGCTTCGAGCAAGAACGGATTCGAGATTCTTTTGTAACTCCGGAAAAGTCAAATGAGCATGTGAATCAATTAAAGGCATGATAGTCCCCATATTACCTATATCGCAAAAGGTGCCAAGAAAGCATTTTCATAATATTTCAGCTCAGGCTCTCTAGCATCTCCCAACACAACAATAGCAATATCAAATCTAATTGCACGTTTTTTAATATTGTTACTTTTAAAAAAGTATTTTGCCGCAAGAGCAATTCGTTTTTGCTTGTCTGCGCCAACTGCTGCAATCGCTCGTATATAGTCCTCATTGCGGCGAGTTTTAACCTCAACGAAAACTATTTCTCCAGATGGAGAATATGCTACGATATCAATTTCACCATTTGCACAGTAAAAATTAAGGGTAAGGACTTTATAGCCCCTACCCTTTAAATATCTTACAACGCGTTTCTCTCCCCACCTACCTAGTAACTTTGGATTACTAAGCAATTTTTTTCTAGAAGAGAAGAGCTCTAACATGGCTATTAACTTATTTAGCTCTTACAGTATGCTCGCTACGACGCTCTTTAAGACGAACAGCTTTACCCTTACGCTCGCGTAGGAAGTAAAGTTTAGCTCGTCTTGTTTTAGCACTTCTGATTGGTCTAACATCAGCAACATTTGGTGAATGTAGTGGGAACACACGCTCAACACCTTCAGAACCACTAACGCGGCGTACTGTAAATGTCTCATTGATGCCACTGCCTCTACGAGCAATAACAGTACCTGTGAAAAGTTGCAAACGTTCCTTATCACCTTCTATAATCCTACAGTGGACTTCCACCGTATCGCCTATCTCGAAATATGGAATCTCTTTCTTTAGGCTTGCTGCCTCAACCACTTTAAGAAATTCTGTGTTCACGATATATACTCCTATTTCTATTATTTTATTTAGTCTTATTTTCCAGACTTTCTAATAAATCTGGTCGCCACTTTTCAGTTCTCTCTAGAGATTGTTGCCTGCGCCACTTCGCAATCTTGCCATGGTCGCCACTTAATAACACATCTGGCACTCGCATACCACAATATTCGTCTGGACGAGTGTATTGCGGATACTCAAGAAGAGCCTCACTAAAAGACTCATCTTTATTTGATTCATCGTCGCCTAGAACGCCATCTAACAATCTAGTTACCGAATCAATTATTACCATTGCCGCAAGTTCACCACCAGTTAAAACATAATCACCAATTGAAACCTGCTCAGCCTCTAGACCAACTCTAATACGCTCATCAAAACCTTCGTATCGACCCGCAATGAAAATCAATCGTTTTTCTTTGCTAAGTTCACGAGCAAACTCTTGGTCAAACCTTCTACCTTGAGGCGACATCATCAAAACCCTGCCTTTAGTAGAATCTTGACTAACCACATTGTGGTAACAATCAAAAACTGGTTGGCATTTCATTACCATACCAGGGCCACCACCGTAGGGCTTATCATCAACCTTTGAATAGGTGTCAGTAGCAAAATCTCTAATATTTGAAAGAACAACTTTAATCGCCTCACTCTCCTGAGCACGCCTCAATATCGAATGGCTCAGTGGCGATTCAAACATCTCGGGGAAAAGAGTTAGTACATCAAACCTCATTTTTATCCCCCTCTTTTAACTATTCCGCTGATTCTGCAGCTTTGGCTGCTTCTGCTGCGGCGGCTTCTGCAGCTGCCTTAGCCTCTGCGGCCTTTTCTAATGCAATTCTATCAGCCTTAGTAAATGGCTTGCCAGCTTTCTTAGCCAACTCTTTAGCTTTATCACGGCGAGCTTTTTTAGCCTCCATGTATTTACAAGTTAGACCATTCTTACGTAGAATATCAGCAACTGTATCACTTGGTACAGCTCCAACACTTAGCCAATATTGAGCACGCTCTGTATTTAGAACAATTTGCTCCTCAACATTCTTAGCCATTGGATCATAGTGACCGATTTTTTCCAGGATACGGCCATCACGAGGAGTTCTACTCTCGACCGCGTTAATCCTGAAGAAAGGACGGTGCCTACGACCCATTCTTGTCATTCTTAGTTTTACTGCCATGTTTTTTCCTTTTCGAAAACTTTATATAAAATTCCAATAACTGCACAGCGCAATCATCGGACTCGTTGACAAAATAACGAATAACCATTTATAAACATTGCAAATAATGCCGTATCAACCTTTGCATCTTTTCCAATGCTCTCAACCTGCTCATCACTGAGCTCATCTGCCATTTGCTTCTCACTAGCGGTCATAATAGCAACCGCCCTTGTAAGTTGCTCTAACTCTGTACTACTTGGTGAAGCTAACATTGCAAGCTCACTAGAGCCTGAAATATCTTTAAACTGACGTCTGAGCATCTGCCCAAAATCATCGTCTACCATCAAGGCAAGCCTTTCTAGATATTCTTCCAGAGTTGGCTTTTTCATGTTAACGCCGCGACCTCTTCTTTCTAGGCTGGCGTTTACGTTTGCTACGTTGCTTTACCTTTACCTGACCGCCTAACATACCCATACCATTGCCGCCCATCATGCCCTGCATAGCACTCATCGCATTAACACCACCACCAGAGATCATCTTCATCATTTCTCTGCTACGTTTGAATGTCTTAACAAGACCGGCAACTTCATTAACCGATGTTCCACTACCAGCAGAGATGCGTCTTCTTCTTGAAGAGTCCAAAATATCTGGATCTCGTCTCTCGGCAAATGTCATAGAGTGTATAATAGCTTCCAACCTACTAAACTCTTTATCATCGATGTCGAAGTCGCCAAGTTTTGAACCCACACCTGGGAGCATTTTGAGCATACTCATCATACCGCCCATTTTTCTCACTTTATTCATCTGTGAGAGAAAATCATCAAGCCCAAATGTTCCCTTGGCCATTTTATTCTGCAATTTTTTGGCTTCATCTTCATCAAACTGCTCTTGAGCCTTCTCGACTAGGGTTACAACATCACCCATGCCCAAGATTCTAGACGCCATCCTGTCAGGATGGAATAGTTCGAGATTTTCAATTTTCTCGCCAACACCAACAAATTTAATCGGTTTACCCGTTACAGCCTTAACACTAAGAGCAGCACCGCCCCTTGCATCGCCATCTAACTTTGTGAGTATGACCCCGTCAAGTTCAAGCCTATCATTGAATTCCTTGGCAGATGTTACCGCATCTTGGCCCATCATTGCATCACAAACGAGATATATCTGCTGAGGATTCGTCGCTTTAGAAACAGCTGCAACTTCATCCATCATCTCTTGGTCTATGTGCAATCGGCCGGCAGTATCTAAGATTATAACATTACAGCCAAGCTTTTTTGCCTCTTTAATACCGTTTTTTGCTACCCTAACCGCATCTTTGCTATCTTCGTGATAAACAGGGATATCAATCTGCCCACCCAAGCTTATCAATTGCTCAATTGCGGCAGGCCTTTGCAGGTCAACAGCAGCTAGCATTGGCTTTTTACCCTGCTTAGCGATAAATTTTGCTAGTTTAGCCGCGGTTGTTGTTTTACCACAACCCTGTAAACCAGCGAGCAAAATCACTGTCGGCCCAGGTGAGACGTAGTATATCTCACTGTCAACCGGTCCCATCAGCTCGGTCAATTTATCTTGGACAATCTTGACCATAACTTCGCCAGGCTTTAGGCTCTTGACCACATCAGCACCAAGTGCTGCTTGCTTGACATCTTTACAGAACTTCTTTACTACACTATAGTTAACATCTGCTTCGAGGAGAGCTTTGCGCACCTGATTCATAGCATCAGAGACATTGGCCTCAGTAATTCGACCACGCCCAGAAAGCGATTTAAATACAGAATTAAATTTATCTGTTAAAGCATCAAACAAGATATATACCCAAAAAATATAGTCTAGAGTAAGGCCTATGCGCACACCTATGGCGTCATAAGAGAGAAGATTCTATGCAAATAATGTTCGATTTTCAAGCAGAAAACATTGTTTTTACAGGTTAACGCAAAAAATGAGAGCCATAGCTACAAAAAAAGCCCTAGGCGCTATGCCTAGGGCTCAAAGTGAGAGTCGTGTATGTAAGGAAACTCTAAAGAATATCAAAATTATTATTTAGAGTTTATTTCTCCTGTTTCGCGATTAACAGAGTAAAACTTTCCCCTTCTGTAATAAACTCCGAAGCAGAGATGTAGAGGTTAAGCTCGCACCCATCCCGAGTGTATATCACACATTTATCTGTGAATTGTGATTTGAACTTCTGACTCTTTAAAATTGCCAAAACCGCACCGCAAGACGCGCAATGCGGACTTGTTCCACAGCCAGATGGTCCTGCACTAGAATTTTTACAACCCAGAGCCTCGCCTGGCCGCATACCAATCAATGCGGAACTATCCAAACCAATCACATTACAAAACACATTATTGGCCATTATTATTTGCCTCTTACTATTTAACAATATGGCCATATCTGTTATCGTGTTGACTAACCCCCGCACAAATGGAGCTCTCTGGACTTTCTCAATTTGACCATAGAGAATATCTGTTGACTCTCTAGGTGCCGATGCAAAATATGTAGTCTTTTTAGGTAAACACCTATCGATACAATATCCGCTTTCTATGTCTGCATTAATCATTTCAATATTCCTCAGAAGATAACGGCTATACTATAAATTGAATGCATCTACATTATCATCAAAAGGAATACTAGATTCTGATTGGCTACTAGAGTCTACTATCTGATGAAATGTTTTATCGCTTTCTGCTAATTTATCATGCGAGAGCTTGCTAGACCTACGACCAAGACTCCCAACTGCACTAACATTCTCACCTCCAATAAGCTCGCTTAGAGAACGCACAATTTCTTTCATCTGATCTGCTTGAGAAGAAAGCTCTTCTGCCGCAGCGGCGCTCTCTTCAGAATTTGAAGCGGTCGCCTGAGTAACCTTATCAACCTGTGTAATTGAAGAGTTAATCTGAACAACGCCTTGGGTTTGTTCTTCAGAAGCTGCGGCAATCTCACTGATAAGATTGTTAACCTGAGCACTCTTTTCTGTTATCTCTTTGAGGCTCTTAGATACTTCCTTAGCGATTTCAACACCGCCTCTAGAATTCTTAACAGATTCCTCAATCATACCAGATGTATCCTTAGCTGCTTCAGCACTGCGCATTGCAAGGTTGCGTACCTCTTCTGCCACAACGGCAAAACCTTTGCCGGCCTCGCCTGCCCTTGCCGCTTCAACTGCAGCATTTAGTGCAAGTAGGTTTGTCTGGAATGCAATCTCGTCAATCACCTTGATAATCTTCGCTGTCTCATCTGAAGACTTCTGTATACTCGCAATAGATTCTTCCATACGAGCCATTGAATTGCTACCCTCATCTGAAGCTCTTCTTGCATCTAAAGATAGGCTGTTTGCCTGTTGAGCGTTATCTGAGTTTTGCTTAATCATAGAAGAAATTTCCTCTA